>JAVEUB010000177.1:0-6274 GCA_034005785.1 Cloacimonas sp. (SeqCode)
ATCTAGAATCTGGTGCACGGAGTGCTATTGTCCCTAATGGTAAGCATCGCTATTTGCCCTATCACCCTGTACTATTTTGGCAGAGCCTCGCTGAACGGGATTATTGGCAATCTTGGCGGCATCCCGTTGATAACTATGCTGTTACCACTATCGGGCTTGATTCTGATGCTGCCCCGCGGATTTTACCTCAGCCATGCGCTAAAGCTATCCTACGAAGCACTTGTCTGGCTGTGGCAGGTGTGGTTTAAATTTTGTGCTAATCTGCCTTTCAGCCTTCGAGGAGATTACCTCAGCCGCAGTATGGCACTGGCTATGGCGGTAACTATCATCTGGATGCTGGTTCTTGTTCGGGGTAAATTCCGCCTGGCTCTGAAGCTGTTTTTGCCTTGTTGCATCATTGCGGGGAGTATGTACTATTTCCCCTTGCAAAAGGCTCGTACCACAGAAGTGCATATCTTTTCCTGTGCTGTAGCCGATTGCAGTTTGATTCGTTTTGAGAGCGGCAAAACCTTGATGATAGACACCGGAGGAGGCAGAGGTTTTACCTTCTCGAGCAATGTACCCACCGAAAAAAAGCTGCTGCTGGATAGCTGGATGCAGAAAAGTATGTTATCCTGGTTAAGCAGAACGGGCATCAATAAGATCGATTATCTGGTGCTAAGTCACTTACATGCAGATCATTATGGTGGACTGCTGAGTTTGTTACAAAGCAATGGGGTAGAGCATTTATTTGTGTCCCAAGCTACTACGCAGCAACCGTTATGGCAGTTTTTCACTTCAGTTCCCTATTTTAAACCAACAACAATCCATGTAATCGCCGATACTTGCAGTTTTTGGCTTGGTGAAGCCAAGTTAACCTTTCTGCATCCCGGTAAGGGATTTGTAACCAAGGACGAAAACGAACGTTCTCTGGTTTGCCGTCTGGACACAGAAGACAAACGCATCCTGTTTACCGGTGATATCGGCATTCCCAGCGAGCAATATATGCTAAATAACTACCCTGAGCAGCTTGCTTGCGATTACTTAAAAGTTCCTCATCATGGCAGCAGATATTCCAGCACGCAGGAATTTCTGGCAGCATGTAAGCCCCAAGAGGCTTGGGTGTGCACCTCTGCACGTAACCATTTCGGCTTTCCGCACGCAGAGACAATAGAGCGTTATCACACAGCCAACGTTCGTTTTCGCAGCACCGCAGATGGCAGCATCAGAATAAAGATTGACAGGCATAGCACTATGAAAAGACTTCGCTCTACAAAGGAATAAAATTACGATGCCAAAAATGATCCGCGAAAACTTAAGCCTGAACAAGCTGTATAACCTCATCGAGGCAAAGGGGGAGTTGTGCTCGGCTGTTAAGCGCCATAAATTAGCTAAATCACCCCAAAATATTGAGGCTTTGCGCACTGAATATACACACATCCAGCGGTTAAAAGATCTGTTTCAAATGGATAAAATAACGGCTGCGAAACTGGATAACCTCTTTAGCCACATCCAGGATTTGGCGGTAAACCATTTGCTAAACGCCGCTGAACTGGAACTGCATGAGTTCTTTGAGCTAAAGAACTTTCTGTGGCATTATGGGCAGCTACGTGATGTTCTATGCGACAGTGGTTTAGGCAGTATGCATTCGCTGCCCGATTTGGGGAATTTGTTTTGTCTGCTGGATCCTGAGGGCAATAATCTGCCTACTTTCCGCATTTCGCCTTTGTACTCCGCTGATTTGCGTGATACGCTGGATAAATTGCAAAAATTAAGCCTTAACCTTAAGCAAACAAGAGAGATAGATTTAAAGCAAGCAAGGGCGGAGTTGGAACTACCCACCCTGAAAGAAGCTTTCGTAATTTCTCGTAACAGGCAGGACATGCTAAGTAAAGTGTTGAGGTGCAAGTATTTCGTGCTAAGCTCTGAGAATATGGCAAATTACAGCTTTCAGCTTGCTGATTCTCCGCTTGCATTGTCCCTAAAAAGCGATCTGCAGGTTGTATCTGAGGCAATTCAAGATATCGAGAGTGAGATTAAAGACATGCTGCGCCAAAAGGTGCAAGCCTGCGCCAAAGAGCTGAAAGAAGCCTGGCACAGCACAAGTGAGCTGGCTTGGGACTATACGCTGGCACAATTTGCCATGAAGTATAGCTGCTGCATTCCCGAACTGCTGGATTTTGCTGAAGAAGAGAAGTTTCCAGGAATCCAACTGGAAGGGGCAATAAACCTGCCGCTGAAGCTGTTTCTGGAGGATATCCAGCGAGCCTATCAACCCTTGGATATTAGCCTGGACAATGCTGCAAACCTGATTACCGGGCCAAACATGGGTGGGAAAAGCACAGCTCTGATTACTATCGGCCAAGCTTGTGCCCTTGCAGCAAGGGGGATTCCCATTCCTGCCAAAAGTGCGCGTGTGCCCATTTACGCGGAAATATATTACAATCATGATACCGGTGAAAATAGCGAAACGCTAAGCTCCTTCGGGCGTGAAGTGGTATCGATTACTTTGGCATTAAGACGGGGTGGACGCAAACTGATCCTGCTGGATGAATTTGCCAAAGGCACCAATCCTGCCGAAGGCGAAGCTATCTGCATGGCGGTAATTAAACATCTGCAAACCACGCCGCATACCTTGATTAGCGCCACCCATTTCACTGCCCCGGCAAAGCTGAAAGGGATAGCTCACTTTACTATCAAAGGCATTGATGCAGAAGGATTTGCACGTTTGGAAAGCCTGCCCGATACCAGCCTGGAAGCCCGGCTGAAACTGCTTTCAGCAGAGATGGATTACTCGCTTGTAAGCCTTCCGGATGGAGAAATTCCCCCTCAATGTGCCCTTAGAATAGCAGCCATCCTGGGGCTGCCAACGCAAATAATGGAGCAGATTTAAGATGCCAAAATTAAGTGTGAAACAAGCTACAGAACTTGCTCTGGAAGCAGGACGCATCATTTTGCAAAGCGGAGGTACTACCAACCGCGTGGAAAAAATGATGCGCAAAGTGTGTGCCGGGTACGGATATCCAGATACAGAATCGTACGTAACCCCTACCGGCATCTTCATCAGTGTGAACGACGGAACTGGCAACATCTCTACCAGCATCAAGCGTATCGATAACCGCCGTAATGATATGGGAAAAATCACGCGGGTAAGCCGTTTGGTGCGCTATGTGGATGAAGAGGATGGCTCGGTGGGCCAGATAGACATGGAGCCTGAAAAGTTTTTAGCAGAGCTGAAGACGATTGATACAGAGATAACCTGGCCGAATTGGCTGATGAATCTGTGTGGAGGCGCAACCAGCGGATTTTTCTGTTTGCTCTTTGGTGGCTCTTGGCAAGAATTTGGGGTTGCCGTTGCTATCGGTATCATCGTTACTTTTGCTATGAAGTATCTTAGCAGGCTGTCATTCAATAACTTCCTGCTAAATAGCCTCGCTGCGGCTTTGATAGTGCTGCTGGCAAAAACCATAGATTTGTATATACCCTATATCCGGCTGGATAATATCATTATCGGGGGAATTATGCTGCTGGTGCCGGGTTTATCCATCACCAATGCCATTCGTGATACAATGAGTGGCGACCTCGTTTCCGGTACAGCAAGAGCTGTGGAAGCGCTGTTCATCACGGTTGGCATCGTTACAGGCAGCGGTGTGATGCTAAAAGTATGGGCAATGTGGGGTTATTGATGAAGCCGTTCGATTATCTTACGCTGATGCAGTTTGTTTGGGCTTTTCTGGCGATTCTGGGCTTTTCCATCCGCGTAAACCTGAAAGGGATCAAGATTCTGTTTACCGCCCTAAGCGGTGGCTTATGCTGGTTTTTTTACCTGATTGTGCTGTACTATAGCCATTCTGTGTTGCTTGCAGTGTTCATATCGATTAGTTTAGTATGTATATACTCGGAAATAGTGGCACCAAAATTGCGGACCCCGGTATCCGTATTTGTGATCTGTGCCATTATTCCCTTAGTGCCAGGCAGGGGCTTGTACGAATCCATGCAATTATACATTGCCGGACAGCAAGCTATGGCATCAAAAAGCATTTTGCAGACCCTGATGATTGCGGGAACCATCTCTATAGCTATAGCTGTGGTTTCATCGTTCACCAATCTTCTGAATAAAATGCTAAACCGTTTTTAGGAGTTAACACACAATGTATAAATCAGTTAAACAACAAAGCCTCGAAAACCGCATTCTTAAATTGCTGGATGGTAAAGCGCTTAAAACCGCAGAGCTGATCTTTGCGGATGCCGAAATTCAGGCTACTCAGGAATATGCCAACATCGTATCGATCAAGCGTTTGGGATATAACGATCATGGGCCTGTGCATATGCGCACCGCCACGCTGAACACGATTAAAATGTTCAAGCTGCTGAACGAAGCCGGGATTAAAATGAATCTGGAGAAAGAAGAAGTTGGTACTGCCGATGATTCGCTCACAGCGGTAATTATGGCGTCTCTGCTACACGATTTGGGGATGACCATTACCAGGGACTCGCATGAACTACTAAGCATCCAACTGGCGCTGCCGATTATTGACCGTCTGCTGAATGAGATGCATACAGATGACGAGTTGATGACCAAAACCGCCATCCGCTCCATTGCCATTGAAGGTATTTTTGGGCACATGGCCACCCGCAAAATCCATTCTCTGGAAGCGGGATTGGTGCTGATTGGTGATGGAAGCGATATGGAAAAAGGGCGTGCCCGCATTCCCAGCATGCTTTCGCTGAAAACCCGTGTGGGTGATATCCATCGCACTTCGGCATCTTCGATCCAGAAAGTGAGGATCACCAAAGGAGCGGAGAAACCTATCTGCATCAACGTGGAAATGAACGCCTCGGTAGGGTTCTTTCAGATTGAAGAGGTGTTTTTCCCTAAGATCAATATCAGCCCCGTAAAGCCCTATATCGAGCTATATGCAGGAGTTACAGATCGCGAACTGCTGCGGTATTTGTAGGGTATGTGAGATAAGTGCTGTTATTCCCACGGAGGAGCTTGTGCGAAAACTGCAAAACCTCCTGTCATTCCCGCGGAGGCGGGAATCCAGCCCTGATGAATCCCATTAGGGATGATACAATTAAAGCATTGATATATATATATGATTATCTTCCGTTCTTACAGAACTTGTAAATGGGCTGGATTCCCGCCTCCGCAGGAATGACAAAACGTTTTCGCACAAGCTCCTCCGCGGGA
This sequence comes from Cloacimonas sp. (SeqCode), assembly GCA_034005785.1. Classification (GTDB taxonomy): domain Bacteria; phylum Cloacimonadota; class Cloacimonadia; order Cloacimonadales; family Cloacimonadaceae; genus Cloacimonas. Next base: position 5,174 of record JAVEUB010000177.1, read on the forward strand.
ATGATAATGTGTTATGAGCCAGGCACTTGTATAGATGGTTCAGCCCTACATATACGCTTGCCACATATACGTTCTGCCACATATACGTTCTGCCTATCTCTTTCTTCTCTTTTTGCTTTACATGAAAAAGAATATTCGGCTACCTTGGGCGAGCGCATAAAACCCCTGCAAATATATGGGTAAATTTCCATTATCAGTGGCGAAAACGCATTTTTCATAGTCTTTTCTCTTCTTTTCTCTTCTTTTCTCCGCTTTTCTCTGCTTTTCTCTGCTTTTCTCTGTGGTAAAAAAAACTCCATAGTGTCCAGTATCTTACCTATAAAAACTCCCCACTTCAGCATTTCTCCTTTCCTCCTTTCCTCCTTGTAAAAAGTAAGGCTTTGCTTTTTTAGTGGGCTATGGCAACCGGTGGCTAAAGCTAATCGGAGATCGTCTATACGAGGAAATCTGCATTGTGAATGGAGGCTAAAGTCCCTGCTTATCGTCTTTTATCAATCTGTTCATGGTGAGCATTGCTGAATGTCATGGAATTGCTGCCTTGCAAGCAGGTACAAAAAAAAGCGGGTTGCAAGCCCGCTTATATAATAGTTTATGTATTAATGCTTTAGCTTAGCTTTGCCAATATTGCACATTCCACTTGCTCGGCAATAGCTTCGCACTTGTCGATCAAAACAGCAGCTTCTGAAAGGGTTTGTTGCTTAAAGCTGGCATTTGTGATTCCAGCGATATTGATTAAGATATTGTAGTTGGCGGCTTTGGCTGCACACAAAGCAGTTAGTGCGGCCACCCCTGCATCGGATAAAGCATTGCTATTGCCGATTTTGGCGATTCGAGCTGAAAGCAAAAGAGCTTCGTGTGAAAGACGCAAGGTTTCCAGAGGAGAAAGGATCGCACCTCGTGTGCTAAGCTCTATCTGTTCATTACGATAGCTGATCTCCGTTTCCGTCTTTTTGGGCAAACGCATGGCGTCCATCATGGTATAAAAAGCATCGGTATCGCGATCGATACATTCCATAGCTTTCAGTTTGATCTCCTGCCCGATGGGAGCAATTGCTAATGCTTCTTCCTGCACGGTTTCATAGCCTTTTTTGGCAATAGTGA
>JAVEUB010000178.1:0-6263 GCA_034005785.1 Cloacimonas sp. (SeqCode)
TAGTAGCAGTTATGGAAATTCTGGTTTTGCCCAAAATGCTCATAAACGCCTGTTTTAAGGGTAAAAAAATAGCCAAATGGTAAAGTTCGGTTAAAAAAAATTACTACATAGTGTCCAGCATCTTACCTACAAATCAATCCCCACTTCAGCATTTCTCTTTTACTCTTTTCCTCTTTTACTCTTTTCCTCTTTTACTCTTTTCCTCTTTTACTCTTTGTGAAAAAAGAACTCCCGATCCCATAGCCTATCCAGCGTTTTAGCTCAAATTATTGCTATCAAGGGAAACCCCCGATGCAATAATTTAAGCCAAAATCGCTCTATTACATTAGCTTAGGGGTAAATCAGGTTACAGGGACTGCTAACATTTACCCAGTACGCTTTTCCGGGAACCATTTGGGTTAGGGTTCCGCCGATTGACGAGCCTGTCATATCCCGCACTTCCAGCACATTAGCAATAATAGATGCCAAGGCAGAGCTGATACTCAAAGCAGTATCCGGCAGGTAAGAAACAAGATTCCAGCCTGCTGTTAAAGCTTGAGCATGAGTGCTGGTGCTAAGTAGCTGCCCTTGCACGTTCAGTGTAGCAGAACTGGTATTGTTAACCCAATATCCTGCAGCGCTCTCTACGGAAGGAAGTGTATTAAAATGCTCTGCCATAGCGGGTGCGTAGGTTTGGTGCTGGTTTTTAATTTGCTTCAGGTTACTGCCAAAAATGCTGCTATAGTTATTTGCTCCAAGATCAATATTGAAGCTCAGCATGTTCCAGCCGGGTTGCAGGCTAATGCTTTGATAATGCGGCAATTCGCCCATAGTTACATCCAGAGGGGTTTTGGTATTAGCATTTACCACCACACCATTCACCGTCTTAGTAGGATAACCGCTGGCAGTGAAAGTGAGGTTATAAGTCCCCGGGCTTAGGTAGCGATAGAAATCGCCATTTGCCGGATCGGTTAGAACCGTGGAATAGCTATCATCGTGTCCCGCTATGCTAATAGTAGCTTGCAGGGGATTACCATAAGGATCGTGAACTATGCCATGGATACCGTAATGGGCTTGCTCAATGTAAGATAACATAGCATCATAATTGTATGTCCAATAGTTGTTTAGTGTAGATGCTTCCGGCAGTTTTGTATCGCTTAACTCAATGGTTACTTCTCTGCCGTGAGCAGCGAAGTTCATCCAGTCCTGCCTTCCTCCATTTATTACGTACCATGCAGCTCCGTTGGTAATCCCACTGGCATAGTCATCAAAATAACCCGCAGGGCTATTTGCCTGAGCGCTGCTGCCATAAACAAGACTGCTGGAGATGTACCAAGCATCATCAGGATGAAGCGAGTATGTATAATCCCAAGGGTAATTTACCAGCTCAGCCCCACCATGAAAATTAACCCCATGCACAAAGTGATGGCTGTTAATGAAGCTCATCATATTAATGTTTTCTATCTGGGACGCATAGCCGTCTCCCTGACCTCCCCCTATAAGAGGAAAGTTACGGTTCAGGTCCACGCCATTGGCGTTAGCGCGTCTGGCACCGCTAACAGAAGAGTTTCCGCCGTAATATGTACCGTCTGGATTGGTGTCTGGGCATATCCAAAGCTCGGTGTTGTTCACGATATTGGTGATTCTGGAATCTGTGCCATAGTTGCTTAGCAGGGTGTCTATCAAGCGCTGCAAAAGAACGAAGCCGACAACTTCATCCCCGTGTATGGTGCCTGTGTACATCACTTCCGGCTCGGCTTCGTGGGTGCTTACGTTATCCGATATCTTGGCAAAGAGAACCTTACGTCCATTAACAGTTGTTCCCGTATCCACTATTTGGCAGAGATTGGGGTAGTTCGTGGCAAAGGCATACATTGTAGCCACATAAGTCTCATAAGTGGGATAGCTATCCCACAGCTTGGCTTGGCTCACACTGCGGCTCATTGCCGGCTCTATTAAACTCGCTGGGGCGGGTAAGAGCTGGGTCTTGTAACCCAGCTCATTAAACGCTTTCCATTCATCATCATTGGCATAGGCATACACCCAATTGCCTTTAACGTTATCTATGGAGATAATATTGGTGATATTCTTCAGCTCGGCTTTATTGGCACGCTCGAAGCGGAAGTAGTATTGAGTCCATTCCTTTGCGCTTAAGCTGAGTGCCAAAGCGAAAAGAAGGGCTAATAAGATGTATTTTCTCATTTTGTTCCCTTAGCAGGGGCATTATTATCGGCTTTTATCTTGTAGAACATCTTGGATTCTGTTGGGTTGATATTCCAAGTAAATGAGCTTGTTGTATCTATTAGCTGGTATTCGCCATAAGGTTCGCTGCAAGCCCAAATCTGGTAGTTAGTGGCATTCGGAACATCTTCCCAAGTTAAACGGCTTCCGCTTACAGTGGTTTCGATGGCAAGCATAGGCTGAGCGATAACCACAGCAAGGGTTCCATTTAGCGGTACAGGTGTGGTTTCTCCATACACTACTCCGCTTGTCATCGGCATTTCTTCCGGCACAGGATATACTGTATCAGTAGCATGGGCGTAGATTTTGAAGCTAACTGTCTCACCAGAATTGGCAAGATTTACCACCAAAGTAGTGTAAGCCACGGCTTTGCCAATCAATACTATCTCACCGGTAGCTCTGCACTCATCACCCACGAAGGCAGCCACCATGTCATTTAGCTGAGCAGGAATGTTGTCTATAGTAACTACTGCATACACTGTGGCAGGATTGCTGGGATATGCAACAGGTTCCCAAGTTGGCATATCGGTGGGGGTTACAATTATATCCACGTTATCGCTGGTATTATACTCGCCATCATTAACTGTGAAGCTTATGGTTTCAGTTCCACACCAGTTCTGAGCAGCAGTAAAGGTTACACTGCTGCCAACAATATCCACGTTTACATTGGTATTGCCGGTAATGCTTAAGGTGATGGGGTCTGCATCAGGATCACTGATGTAAGAGGCAAAGCTTTGCACAAGGCTGCCGTTCTTCTCAAAAGTGAAGCTGGCGGGAAGGCTTATTTGGGGCGGACGGTTACCCATAGCAACTTCCATCATTATCTGCACCGTCTTTGTGGGATTAATAGGATCGTTGGAGTTGATGGTTAATAGCGCTTCGTACGAACCAGCTTCCATGCCAACGGCGGAGAAACTGCCGGTGATGGTCTGATTCCCGCCTGCTGCAATGGTCCCGCTAAGAGGAGCAGCACTAAACCACTGCACGGGAGGAATAGAGGCAGGAAGGGTTATTGTGTCCGTTAGGGTGTGTGGGTCTGCTCCATAAACATCACCATTTAATGTATAATCTAAGCTTAAGTCTGAACTTAAGCCCGCTGCGCTGCTAACATTAACAGTTGCCGTAGCTGTATCGTTATTGCCATACACTACGCCATAACCGTTTGATGTCTCACCATGCCAATGAATGGTAATACCACTTCCTGAAGTAATATCCGGGGTCATATCGCCACCATCTCCACCCACGAAGTTAGCAGCACTGTTTACGGTAACTCCTACAGGGAAAGTAAGGTAGAGGTCTTTCAGCCATTCAGTATCGGTACTTGCATTGGTAACTGTGAAAGTCCAGTCCTCTGTGGTACCGGGGGTGTATTCTTCCACATCTACTACAAATGTAGAGCCACTAATGTTTTTGGCATCCGATAGCTTGGCTTTTCTGGCTGCTATAACGGTTCCATGGTTGCGTACTTCACTCAAACCTATGCTGTAGGTAAGAGCTTGGCTACCGGTGTTGCTGATGTTGAATGTATCGCTGCTTTCTTCGCCATTCATCAGGCTGGCAGCAAGCTGAACTGCATCCACCGCTATAGTTGGGGGCACGTAACCTGCGCCGGTTACGGCAAGATTAAAGGTGCTAAGAGTTTCACTGTTGCTGCTGATAACCACATTGCCATTGTAGGTAGTGGCAGCGGTTGGCGTAAGGGTTAGGTTATACATTCTGGCTTCGCCTGTACCCAGAGAGAAACTTAAGGTATTACGCTCGTCTCTGCTACTTTGGACAGCAACCACGTAAGCAGTGGAGGGAGTGGTAATTGTACCGCTTAGTGTTCCGCCGCCAGTATTAGTGATGGTGAAGGTTTTAACTGAATTGCCGCCCACAGGTACATTGCCATAAGCAAGGCTTGTAGGTGCTACTCCAATCTGAGGGTTCGAGGTGGCAGGTGCGAAGATGAACTTCACATTGGGACGATAAGTGGAAGTTGTGTTTTGAGTCCCTGAACCAGAGAATACAGAAGATTGATCCGCAGTATCACTTCGGGTATAACGATAACCGTTGGTTGCAGTAGTGTACTGAACCGTTCCGGTTGATTCGTAACTACCGATTAGCCCGAAGGCAGTATCAACAAGGATGTTATCCGTTCCATTCCATAGGAAAGGTGTGCTTAGGGTGTACATGTTGTAACCCGTTGCGGTGGGCAGGTAGCTTGCATTGGAGTAAACCGTAACTAATCCTGTATTATCTATCCATGAGCTAACATCGGTAGCAGAAGTATGCTTCATTCTTACCACATAGTTGGGCATGGTTTTTGTAGGTAAGCCTGTGATGTTGAACCCAAGCTGAGTAATGTTGATGGGTCCCACTATGCCAGCAGCAGAAAGCTCGGCAGCAGTATAAACAGATTGTCCGTGCAGGCTTTGATAATAAACACTAATGGGTGAAGCAGCAGATGTACCCGTTGCACTGGTACCAGTTCCAATTATTGCAACGGTTGTTACAACATCTGTAGGTATGGCAGCAACAGTAGAAGAAGCATCAGAATCACCTCCGCTATAAGCCGCCTTCAGGTAGTAACTGTAAGATGTCCCATTGGTAACTGCAGTGTCACTGTAGCTAAGCCCTGTAACTGTAGTTAACAGAGATGAGTTCTTGTAAATCTTGTAGCCGGTTGGCGTTCCCGTTAGGGGGGCTTGCCAAGAAAGATTTACTACACCGTTACCTGGCGTTGCAGCAAGGCTACGAGGCGGATAAAAAGAGCTTGGTGTGGTTGAAGCAGGGAAAACTATGTTGTCTATCCAGGCACAGTCACTACCAGTATCTGCACTGCCGTCCTTCATGTATTCCCATTTCAGTATTCTGGTACCTGCCGCAAGAGCGTAAGTTGCTTGCGTCCACCCTATTTCTCCTGCCCAACCTGGACTGTTTTGAATAGTTCCATCAATATAGAACTTCAGGTAATCATATCCTGATTCCGAGGATACCTTATACCAGAAGGTTAAGTTACCGCCAGTAGTAAGCACACGGGTTGTTTCCATAGTAGTACTGCCGTTTGCAACAATGGTTCCGCTCTTGGCAGCATAGGTTCCTGCATAAGCACCTGTGTTTGCAATTGTCCAAGGGATAGTACTTTGAATCCAGGGGTAAGAACTGAAATTCCCCGTTTCGAAATCTTCCAAGATAAGCCCAACTGCTGTCGTTTCGGTTTTGCTTGCAGTATAGCTACCGGCAGTGGTATTAAACACAAGAGAAGCCACTGTACCAATAGTCATGCCAGAGGCTGCTGTGATGCTGAAGCTAAGGTTGGTGCTTCCGGCTGCTGCAATAGCTGTATAATTGGCAGTGCCGGTATTAATTGTAATCCCGCTGGTAGGGCTGCTTAGGGTAGCAGAGCCGGCAGGAGAGGCAGCAGCACCGGTGTTGTTCAATGGCATGGTGATGGTAACTGTTTCCCCTGGATCCAGGCGTCCATTGTTATTGCCAAGGGGGTCGCTGATGGTCATGCTGCCAAAAGCAAGCGAGGGAGCATTGAATATTTGGCTGAAGTTATGCGTCCAGGTATCCGTTCCGCTAACCATGGTGATGGTGAAGGCTGCAGAAAGCTGGTTCACGATATTATTGGCAACGGTAAAGCTGAAGGCATTGGTCTTTAGCACCGAAGCATCTGCTGCAAGTGCAGCAATACTTTCCGTGCCATCGGTAATGCTGATGCCGGCTGTGGCACAGGTAAGCGTAGCTGTTGTGGTGCCCGAAGCCACAGAACCCACATTCTTGAAGGTAGTGGTAAATCTGCCGGTTTCGTTATATTCCGCCACGCTGTTGTTGGCATCGTTATAGGTGTTGGCATCCACCGACATATATGCACCGCTGTTGGGGGCTATAGTGATGTTTTCTATGCGGGTTACCTTGTTCTGTGCGGTGATCACCAATTGAGCGGTGCCAACTGAGGCAAAAGGTGTAATCGTAAGGGTTAAAGAGCCACTTGCGGGAACGATGGCTGTACCATAGATGGTTCCACCCATGGATATTGCTACTTTGGAGTATGCAGT
>JAVEUB010000179.1:0-6261 GCA_034005785.1 Cloacimonas sp. (SeqCode)
TTCCGATCTGATAAATATGTGGGGCGTTTGGTGTATATCCGCGTATATTCAGGCACGTTGAAGAAAGGCGGAAACTTTGTAAACCAAACCAATGGCAAGAAGGAACGTGTTTCGCGGATGCTGCAGATGATGAGTAACCGCAAAAACGATTTAGACAATCTGCATGCCGGAGATATTGGCGCGCTCGTGGGGGCAAAACTGCTATCAACAGGCGATACGTTAACCGATGGGAATATTGAAATATTGCTTTCCAAAATGCACTTTCCCGATGCGGTGATTTCTGTGGCTATCGAACCAAAGACAAAAGCCGATCAGGAAAATTTGGGGATAGCACTGTGCCGTTTGGAAGAAGAAGACCCCACCTTTAAGGTGCATATAGACAAAGATAGCGGCCAAATGCTTATCTCAGGAATGGGTGAACTGCATTTGGATATCATTGTGGATAGATTGCGCCGGGAATTTGGCGTGGCAGTTGGGGTTGGTAATCCCCAAGTATCATATAAAGAAACGATTAGCCAAACGATTACAGTATCTGAAACCTTCCAGCGCGATCTGAATGGAAAGGGTAATTATGCTGCGGTGCAGTTCAGAATTAGCCCGTTAGCGCTGAAAGACTTGCCGGATGAAGAAAACAACGTGTTCGTGAATCTGGTATCCGAAACTAAGATACCCAAGGAGTTTTGGCGAGCCATCGAAGAATCGGTAATGAACGCTTTGAAGGATGGACCTCTGATTAGCGGCAACGTGGAATATGTGAAAGTGGAACTGATTGACGGGGGCTTTTTGCCGGTGGATTCTACAGAACTTGCCTTCCGCATCGCTACAGGAATGGCTATCGGCAGGGGCTTAAGAGAGGCTTCGCCGGTGATTATGGAGCCGATCATGCTGCTAACGGTGATTTCCCCGGATGACTTTGTGGGTGACGTTATCAGCGATATTAATTCCAAACGTGGCAAGATAGATGTGATGCGCCGCCATAGCGTATATCAACAGGAAATTGTGGCAGATGTGCCGCTCTGCGAACTGTTTGGTTATTCCACGCGCATACGTTCGCTAAGCCAGGGACGTGCTATTTACACCCTGGAATTTAAACGCTACGAAACCAGCCCGATTAGCGTGCAAAATGCGGTTTTGAAACGCATCAGAGGATATATCGAATAAACTGCTTGACAACCAAAGGGAACAATAAAGAAATGAAATCTGTTCATAAATCACTTAAGGAGCAACAAATGAGTATTGATCTTACAATCAATGGTAGCATTTCCAGCATGAAGATTGATGGCATTTTAAACAGCGAAAATGCCCACCTCCTTCAGGAAAAATTGGCCGAAGTTCTTGCCTCCAAATGCACTTTGCTGGAGCTTGATCTCCTGGATTGCCGCAATATCAGTTCCACTGGTATCGGCAAAATACTTCTTTTTTATAAGGACTTTATCTCTACTGGTGGCGAGATAGAGGTTATCCGCAGCTCAAGCAGCGTGTATGAGCTTTTTTCCATGCTAAAACTAAACCAATTGTTTACGGTGAATTTAGGCTGAGTATGAAACAAGCCCGCATTCTGGTTGTTGATGATAGCATAGCAATTGTCAACAGCTTGTGTGCCATCCTGAAAGTGAGCGGATTTGAAGTTGATTCTGCTTTTAATGCCAGCGAAGCTTTGCGCAAGATTCACAGCAAGGATTACGATCTGGTGATCTGCGATATAGAAATGCCAGGCATTACGGGGCTTGATTTTTTGGGCAGAGTGCGCAAGGATTTTGATAGAGAGTTAGAAGTAATTCTAATGACCGGTTTTTTGGATCATGACTATTTTATTGAAGCGATTCGTCTGGGGGCTTCCGATTTTATTCGCAAGCCGATAGATTCCAAACAGATAATCAGGTCTATTCAGAATATCCTGGAGCGCAAGCACAAACGAAACGATAGCAACGAATTCTACAAATACCTCGATTCTACCGAAATAAGTTTCGCCCTGAACCCTGCAAATTTCTCCAAGTTTGCCATCTCCAAGGTGTTTAATTCCTTGCTGCTGCAGAACTTTCATCTGAATCGCATAACCTTGAACGAGGTACTTATCTGTGTGGATGAAATGATCTACAATGCTTTTATTCATGGTACGCTGCAACTAACTGTGGCAGAACGCATAATGGATCATGTTAGCCTGCGAGAGATTATTGACAGCCGTTTGCAAGACCCGAAAATAAAAGCAAAACGCCTGCGCTTTTCTTTGAGTATCGATCATCTGAACGAATCGATTACGGTTTGTGTGGATGACGATGGTGACGGTTTCGATTACCAAAGCTGGATGCAACGTGTAAAGCTGGAACCAAAGCTGAATCTTGAAGAACACGGCCGTGGGATTTCCATGCTTTACCACCTGTCCGATTCAATGGAGTTTTCCCGCGGGGGACGCATGGTGAAAATCACCAAGAAATTGGTGCAAGAACCCCAGGAATGAACCTTGGCGAACTGCTGAGCCGGGCAAAAACAATGGCGCAACAAACGGGTATAGCAGAAACAGATTACCGCTATATCATGTCTGTTACGCTCGATCTCGCTGTACCGCAAATGCTGCTAAACAGGGAAATGCCTATCAGCGAACCCAACGAAGCAGAGCTATTAGCCCGTTTTAAGCGCTTAAGCTTGCAGGAAGCACCCCAGTATATCTGTGGCTGTGCGTATTTTTATGGGCACAAGCTAAAAGTTAGCCGCGCCACGTTGATCCCCAGGCCAGAGACTGAAGGCTTGGTGGAGCTGGTTTTGCAGCATGTTAGCGGTAATGCCAGAATTTTGGATATAGGTACAGGTAGCGGGGCAATTGCCATCGCCCTAAAGCTTGCCAAACCAACGCTATGCATGGATGCCATCGATATCAGCGAGGAAGCTTTGGAAGTTGCCCGCAGTAATGCAAAACTTCTGAAGGCAAAGATTACTTTTTATCATGGTGATCTATTCCCTTCTAAGGCTGCTGCTTACGACATTATTGTTTCCAACCCACCCTATGTGTCGCTTAGCGAACATGCGTTGCTGGAAAGCAGAGTAAAAGACAATGAACCGGCTTTGGCACTGCTTGCCGGAACAGATGGTTTGGATGTTTTTAGGGAAATCCTGGCAAAAGCAGGGGATTTTCTGAACTCCAATGGCTTACTGGCTGTGGAGCATGGAAACACGCAACAGAAAGCAATAATGGAGCTTGCCCTGGTTCATGGCTGGAAGATAGCAGGAGCTTATACCGATCTTTGCGGCAGAGAAAGATATCTGGTGTTGAGAGTGAAAAAGTGTAACACAGCGAAGGATGAGTGGCATGTTGATGATATACACTAAGGCTACAAGGTTGTGATGACATCAACGGGAAGTAAAACCCTGGCCGACAATTTCCAAAGCGTGTTTCACCCTTCCACTTTTCCACCCTTCCACCCTAAAAAACATAAGTAAAGGAACAAAAGAATGGATAGATTTATCATCGAAGGAAACCGGAACCTATCGGGGACAATAAACGTAAGCGGGGCAAAAAACGCCATTTTACCGGTAATGGCAGCTTGCTTGCTGGCTCCGGGAAAATCAATGCTGCGCAACGTGCCCAATCTGATCGATCTTAAAACAATGGCGCATTTGCTGCGGGTTATCGGAGCGCGTGTAGATTATGACAAAGGCTCGATGAGCATCGATTCCAAAGATGTTTGCTACCATGAAGCGCCTTACGAACTGGTGAGCAAAATGCGCGCCTCTATTTATGTGCTGGGTCCTTTGCTGGCTCGATTGCGCGAAGCCAAAGTGTCCTTTCCTGGTGGTTGTGCCATTGGTACAAGGCCTGTGGACTTGCATCTGAAAGCGCTGGAAACTTTGGGAGCTAAGATCAATATTGAACATGGCTACATCCATGCTAAAGCGAAACAATTGATAGGAGCTGAGATTTATTTCGAGAAATCCAGCGTAGGGGCAACGATAAACACTTTGATGGCGGCTGTTTTTGCCAAAGGGCAAAGCAAAATGTTCAATGCTGCAATGGAGCCGGAAGTGGATTCCACCATCGATTTGCTGAATAAAATGGGTGCCAAAATAAGCGGCAAAGCCAGCACCACGCTTACTATTGAAGGTGTGGAAGACCTCTTCCCGGTGGAAATGAGCATGATTCCTGATAGAATTGAAGCGGGTACTTTTTTGGTAGCCGGTGCACTTAGCACCGATGCCATCACAGTTGCCAACTGCGAACCATTGCACTTAACTGCCATGCTGGATAAACTGCGCGAAGCAGGCTGCGAGCTTGAGCTTGCGGAGAAAGCCATAACCATCTATCCACCCGATAAAATAAAACCGGTAAATCTGATGACGCTGCCACATCCGGGTTTCCCTACTGATTTGCAAGCACAATTTACCGTGCTGATGACCTTAGCTGAAGGGGTTAGTTTCGTGGAAGATACGGTGTTTCCTGATCGCTTTATGCACGTAGCCGAACTGAACCGCTTGCAGGCAAATATCCGCATGGAACGCAATATTGCCTCTATTAAAGGCGTTAAGGCACTAAGCGGTGCAGAAGTGATGGCTACCGATCTGCGTGCCAGTGCAGCACTTGTTTTGGCTGGGATTGTGGCTAAGGGGACAACCACTGTATCGCGTATCTATCATATTGATAGAGGCTATGATCGCATTGAAGAAAAGCTGAATGGCATTGGGGCAAAGATTACACGTGAGGATGCGTAGAAGTTGAGGTGGGGCGGTCGTCCTCGTCGGCAAGGTCTGTTGGCGTCTCGCCGAAAGTAATGCGTCGTTACTTGTTGATTTCTGAGATTGTGTAACTGCCAGCGTGGACGCAGGCAGACCTTGCCAGCGAGGACGCAGGCATTCCACAATTGCAGGCAGACCTTGCCAGCGAGGACGCAGGCATTCCGCAATTGCAGGCATTCCACAATTGCAGGCATTCCCCAAAAAAAGCCCCAAACGTAAGTTCAGGGCTTTTTTATAAACAGTTAACTCGTTAACCAGCTAACTTATTTCATCAGCATCATCTTTCTGGTGGAGCTGTATTGACCGGATTTAATCTTATATAGATACATTCCGCTGGACACACCACGTCCGTTGTTATCGCATCCGTTCCAGGTAACTTTGTGTACACCGCTGGTTTTAGTTTCATTCACCAAGCTCTTAATCAATTGTCCTTTAAGGTTATACACTTCCACCAGCACGGGGCTGGTATCTTTTAGGGTAAATTGAATAGTGGTTTCAGGATTGAAGGGATTGGGATAGTTACTACAGCTAAGTATCGGAGCAGCTTGATAATCATCTTCAATGCTAACTGGTAGAGCGTTTATCCGGCAAGCCCAAAGGCTATTCATCGGCACATCGTCCGGCCCTCTCAGATAGTATCCTCTGTAAGAGTTGTAGGCAAGCACGCCAATGTTATTATGCTCCGCGGTTACGGAGTTGTAATAACCTGCTATATTGGAGACAATACTAAGCGGTGCAGAATCGGACACCGTGCCATTAGCACTTACATAGCGGTGGTTGACGTTGCCAAAATAGTTATCTTCAGAAGATGTCCAGAGCACAGAATAACTGCCATTGGCATACTGGATCAATCTGGAATTTGGCTGAGTATTGCTCCAAGCATAGTCCAAAGTAATTCCTGTTTGCCCAAAGAGCATCTCACCCGTGGGGCTTATTTTGTGCAGAAACCATTGGCTGCCGGTATCGAAATTTCCGATGCAACTGATATTTTCGCCATAAGCTGCATCAGATACTTGATAAATAACCCAGTCATCATTAGTTTCCAGCAGTATTCCATTTTCACCCCACAATTTTTCTCCGCCGGGGCTTAGCATTTGTCCCACAGTGGAGGGGATGTAGTCATCAAAATCTGTAAAGAAACAAACCAAATTGTTATCCCTCAAACCACTATGAGAATACATCTGTGGGTTCCAAATTGATGGTTGCGTAAAAGCTATTCCAGTAACAGGCCAACCTGTGGCGGGGTTTCCACTGGCATCAATAAGCAAAGCTTTTATGGCGAAATTGCCATTGTAATAATCTTCATAGGTGTAAATAAGGTAGTTGCCATGCATATTCAACAAACCGCCAAAATTTGCCCCACAATCCAGCAGGATTTTACCTCCTGCCTCCCACAAAGGTGAGCCATCGTGATAGCGTTGACCCCATAAAGCGTAACTACTGCTACTTGAATACGTGTTCCAGGTTACCAGAACATCATCATTCACCAGGCTTATCTGGCAACGATTGATATCTATGGATGGGGTGTTAGTAACT
>JAVEUB010000180.1:0-6194 GCA_034005785.1 Cloacimonas sp. (SeqCode)
TTGGACTCTGCGCATTTCGGCGGAGCGGGTGCCGTTGATTATTTTACACACGTAGTCTGGAGACACGTTCATTAGGCTCGCAAGCTGCACACGGGTCATCTTGCGGCGGGCTAACTCCATCCTGATCTCGGTGAGCGTCATAATTTTAGGGCTTGACATTTAAAACCTCCTTGAATAGTTTGTCACTGTATGAGGACACAATACAAGAACCTTGTATTGTGTCAAGGGATTTATACACAAATCTTGTATATAGAGGTTAGATGGAAACGTCAGACAGGGTTAAGTTGCTGATAGATAATGGGCAACAGACTCAAAAAAAATTTGCCGAAACAATTGGCATTAGCCCTGCACGTCTAAATAACTACCTTGCACAGCTATCAAAAATACCACAGGACATCCTTGTGAAGATAGCTGAGAAGTATAACTGTAGCCTAACCTGGCTTATCACCGGCGAAGGGAGTATGTTCCAGGAGTTTCAGGCAGTGGATGCCGAGGCGCTGTTTGCGAAGACTATCCGTCTTCCGATTTGTGCCGAAATAGCTGCTGGATCACCTGTGGAGGTGTATTTAGACGAGCCGCTGGGGTTTGTAGATATACCTACGTCACTGCTTACTTATCCTGCGCCATATTTGGTGTTCAGGGTGGCGGGGAGATCGATGGAGCCACATATACTCTCGGGGGATTTGGTGGTGTGCAGCAGGGATTGGCAAGGGATTGAGATTAATAATAAGATTATGGCGTTTCGCACGGCAGATGGGATTACCCTGAAAAAGCTGGTGCTGGTGCCTAAACAGAAAACCGCCTGGCTGATGCCGATAAATAACGATTATGCACCTGTGCCTTATAGTAAGGATACAGAGGACTTCGCGATGCTGGGGATTTTGGATATATCAATTAGGAAGTATAATTAGGAGGAATGATGGTAATGATGGCTAAAGCGGTGGCTGGGGTGCTGGTGGCACTTGCGGTTATTGGGGTGCTGGTGGTGATTAATAGTGCGGATAACCCAGGGTTTTATATAGGCTCGGTGATTGGCTGCTTGGTGGGCGCTGCGTTTTTTGCACTGCTGGGGGATATACTGGATACTCTTGTTCAGATTAGTGGACGGCTATATTGGCTGATGCCACCGGAATATCATGCGGCAAATCCGAGCGATGTTGTAACTGAGAATAATGGAGAGGATGCCGGCGCTAAAGAGTAGGTGAATTTTTGCTTTCATGCTAAAATCAGTGAGCTAAAATGCGGTTCGCCATTGCCGCATGCTAAAATCAGTGACCCAACATGCTAAATTAAGTGATCCTTCATACCTGCCGAGGCATCTCACTCCCCAAAATAACTCTTGACATTCCCTGCCCCTGTAAATTATTGGCAATCTGTACCTAATTAGTATATATTCAAGGAGATAGATCACATGAAACGTACATATCAACCCCATAACCGTCCCCGTAAAAGCACACATGGTTTCCGTAGCCGTATGGCCACAAAGAACGGACGCAAAGTACTTGCGCGTCGCAGAGCTAAGGGGAGAAAAGTCCTAAGCGTATGATACAATGGTGTGGTGGATTAAGTCCCACGCTCATTACGGTCAGTTTAAACAAGCCGATTTTCAGATTCGGACGGCATTTTTCTATGTCCCGGTACTTATCAGGGAAGGCGAGCCTGCTGTGGGGATTACCATTAGCCGCAAAGTTGGCAATGCCGTTGTTCGCAACCTGCTTAAACGGCGCATTAAAGCCTGGACTCTTGCCCATGCAGAGTCTATCCCCAGTGGATTTCAGTTCAATCTGGTAGCCAAAAGCAATGCCGGAGAGCTTTCATGGCTGGATTTATGTGCTCAGTTGAGCAGCCTGTGTGCCACACTGCAAAAAAGAAATTTGAACTGAGGCAGATAATACTTCTGCCCAATTTGCTTTTCATCGGGCTTATTCGTCTCTACCAAATAGGCTTATCACCCGTACTTCCCAAGAGTTGCCGTTTTACCCCCAGTTGCAGCCAATATGGGCTGGCAGCATTTCGGAAGTATAACCTAATTAAAGCCATGTACTTAACCACGTGGCGAGTTATCCGTTGTAACCCCTTTTGCAAGGGCGGTTACGACCCCCTTCCCTAAGGAGGAGATAGTGGATAAACGAACCCTTACTGCCCTTCTACTGATGTTCATCCTCTTTTTGGTGTTCAACCAATTTGTGTGGAAACCTCAACAGCAAGCAAACTCTGCTGCAAAGCCTGCCGCAGCAGCGCCTGTTGCTGCACAGCCCACAACCGCTGTTCCTGCTCTGCCCGAAAGCCTAAGTGCCCTGCCTGCTGTTGATAGCCTTCTGGCCTCAACTGCCACCGCAGAAACTATTACGCTTTCCAATTCTTTGATGACCGTACATTTTGATACCAAAGGCGGCACCATCAGCCAGGTGGAGCTGAAGAACTTCCTGATGCACAATAGCGCTCCCGTGAAACTCGTTCCCGAAAACAGTGCTTTAGCAGCAATGAACCTGATTCATCCTACTTCGCAAACCCCGCTTGCCAATGTGATTTTTGAGCACCGGGTGTCCGAAGATTCGCTGTTTATCAGCTTTTACATCGGGGATGCCAATGCCCCACAAATCGAAAAACGTTACACTTTAGACCAACAATATGGGATTCAACTGGATGTGAATGTGGCCAACTTCCAGCCCATGAACGGCATAGAACTTGATTTTTCTTCCGGTATTGCCGATACGGAACGCGTGACAAAGAGTAAAACGCAGGATTACAAGTTTCAGCTTTATGCCGATAACCAGATACAGAAATTGTCCTTAGGCAAAATCAAGAAAACTCCTCCCTTCGGTTCTTTTGGCAGCTTTGCCTGGGCCGCTTTACGCAGCAAATATTTCGTGATCGCCCTCAAAGAAAAAGAACCCGGTTTGATGCGGAATTTTAGCACCGCCATCAATCCTGCCACGGGAAATCCTTCTTTTAAGATTGATTCACGTCAGAACAGTGCTAAACAAAGCTGGACACAAAGTTTCACCATCTACACAGGCCCCACGGATTATTCCATCCTGAAGAGCTACGGCAAACAGATGGAAAACATCCCGGAACGTGGCATCAGTTGGTTGCGTTGGCTTACCAATGTGTTTGCCTGGTTCCTGAACCTTCTGCATCGCTATATCAAGAATTATGGCGCTGTACTACTAATATTTGCAGTGGTTATGAAGCTTATTTTGCATCCGCTAACTCACAAGCAGATGGAACATGGCCTCAAGCAGCAGAAACTGCAGCCCTACCTGCAACAAATCCAGAAACAGTACGCCAGCGACCCTGTGAAACAACGCGAAGAAATGAAAAAGCTGTACAAAGAGCATAATACCAGCATGGGAGCCGGTTGCCTGCCGGTGTTGATTCAGATGCCCATTATTATCCCGCTTTACAGCTTCCTGCGTTACTCTCTGGATATGCGCGATGCCCCGTTTATCTTCTGGCTCAAAGATCTCTCCGAGCCAGATCCCTACCTCGTTCTGCCCATTGTGATGGGAGCATTTATGCTGCTCCAATCTGTGCTTATGCGTCCAGCCAAGATGGATGAATCCCAAATGGACGATAAACAAAAAGCAGCACAATCACAGCAGAAAATGATGACCTGGCTGATGCCAATTATGATGTTCTTTATCTTCAAAGGCATGCCTGCAGGTCTTGTGCTTTACTGGACAGCCTTCAACATCCTTTCCGTTGTGCACCAGTATTATATGAACAAACACTTTAAAAACAAGGAATCTGAATGACAACTATAGACAAAAGCGGAACCAGCCTGGAAGATATCATCCACGCTTTCCGCCAAGAGTACAGTATCCGTGATTGGGAACTGAAATACGAGATTCTTAAAAAGCCAAGCAAGGGTATTTTCGGGCTGTTTGCCAGTAAAACTGCACTTGTACGCTTTCAGGTGCCTGGCGTGGATGATCGCGCCAAGCTGTTTATCCATAATCTTTTAACCAAAATGGGAATTAGTTTCGATAAGATCACGCCAAGCCTGCAAGGTAAAACCCTGTATCTGGAAATTGTGGGCTGCAAAGACCCCGGTTTTCTAATCGGGAAAAATGGCAGTATGCTGGAGACAATCCAGTTTTTGGTAAACCGCATCTTCGAATTCGACCGGAAGATTGATAAAATCTACCTTGATGCAGATGGCTATCGCGAACGCCGCGAAGCAATGTTTATTCGCCAGTTTATGCCGCTGATCTCCAAGATTAAAATCCATGGCAAACCGCTTACGCTGGAGCCTATGAATGCCGGTGAACGCAGGATTATCCACCGTCATGTAGAGCGCGATAAAGGCTTGCGCACCCTCACTATTGGTGAAGGCGATATGAAACGCATCGTTATCTTTTCCTCTAAACAAAGCGAGAAAGAAGCAATGCAGCAAAGCAAAGCCGAAACTTCCGGTACTGCTACAACTGAAGCACCTGCTAAAACTCAAACACAAGGTGACAGACCGCAAAGATCACCAAGACAGCAGCGTGCACCCCGCCCCAACCAAAACAAAAAACCCGTGGATAGCACTGAAGAAAAACACGCTGAGGAGAAACCCGTAGCGTCCAAACCCACTACTAAGCACTCAAATCAGCCACGCCGCCGTCCACCACGTCCCCCTAAAGAAACAAAAGAACCAATAGAATGATACTGATAC
The DNA here is from genome assembly GCA_034005785.1 of Cloacimonas sp. (SeqCode). Classification (GTDB taxonomy): domain Bacteria; phylum Cloacimonadota; class Cloacimonadia; order Cloacimonadales; family Cloacimonadaceae; genus Cloacimonas. The sequence goes on from JAVEUB010000180.1 coordinate 4,664, forward strand.
ATAAAATCTTTGCCGGTTACTATTGGTCTGATGGCGGAGCTTTTATGGGAGTGTTGCCCTATGCGCTGTGGAGTAAAAAGACGCTGGTGGATGAACGCCGCCGTCAAAAGCTGCATCTGAATCTGCTGCTTATCCAAAGCGATGGCCGTAATATTTTGGTGGATACCGGTTTAGGCAACCGGTTATCTGCCAAACAAACAGAGATTTACCAGCCCTCAGAATTCCTGCTGCCAATGGCACTTGCAGAGCTTGGGCTGGATGATACCGCTATCACCGATGTGGTGATGACGCATCTGCATTTTGACCATGCCGGTGGGATTGTTACCAGTTTTGGCGATACCGATGCTTTAACTTTCCCCAAGGCAAAATACTGGATTCAAGCCAGCGAGTGGGAAATGGCGAAAAACCCAGATGAACTGAACCGGGCAGCCTATTCCTTTGCGCATCAGCTAAGCCTGCTGGAAACTGAAGGCAATATTGAGATTGTGGAAGACGAGGCTGAAATTGCCCCTGGAATTACGATTATCAAGGTAGGCGGTCACACTGTGGGTAGCCAGATTGTCCAGATTGATAACGCTGATGATTTCTACATCTATGCCGGAGATATTATCCCCACGATGTTTCACACAGCCCCTGCCATCACCTCTGCCTACGACGTTTCCCGCAAAGAAACCTTTGCCGCCAAACAGCTTATCTATTCCCGTTTGAAAGAACGTAATGGCTCGCTGCTTTTGGATCACGACGTTAACAAGTGGGAAGTGGCGTTTAGGGATTTAGCTATTAGGTTTTAGGGGTTAAGAGTTAAAAGTTAAGCTGCGCTGGGGCTGAGGATAGCTTGAAGCTGTGTAAGATGCCCATCCTAAACTTTTTGCGCAGCCTATCCCCTAACACCTAAAACCTAAAACCTAACACCTAACTCCCCCTACTCATATCTGCAAAGGTAAGCGCTCTGCTCTTTCACCTGCAATTGGAACTTTGTGTTGGCTGCAACAATAAATGTTTCACCCGCTGCAAATACCTTCCATTCCGTCTCGCCAGGAAGTAACACATTCATCGCGCCAGAAACCACGCTCATATATTCCACGGTGTTGGTACCAAATTCATAATCTCCAATATCCATCACACCCACGGTGGATTTTCCGGCTGCATTGTGCAAGCCAATCGATTTCACTTTGCCAGCAAAGTATTCATTCACGGTTAACATATTGATCTCCTGTTAGTTATTATTCAAGGACAAAACAAGCAAGTAGCGTTTAAATGTCCAGATATTTGTTTTTCTTAAGTGGGCAAACCGGGGTTGAACTCTTATCATTCCCGTAAAGGAGCTTGTGCGAAAACGTTTTGTCATTCCCGCGGAGGAGGCTGTGTGAAAACTGCAAAACCTTCTGTCATTCCCGCGGAGGAGCTTGTGCGAAAACTGCAAAACTTTCTGTCATTCCCGCGGAGGCGGGAATCCAGCCCTGATGAATCCCGTTAGGGATGACACAAATAAAGCATTGATATATATATGATTATCTTCCGTTCTTACAGA
>JAVEUB010000181.1:0-6131 GCA_034005785.1 Cloacimonas sp. (SeqCode)
TCTTCCGATCTCAAAAACAAGATACTGACTGTTACTACCCGGAATCGCAAGTTTATAAATGTTATTGGTAGCGGATGTTACAGGATTTAAGGTGTAGGTATTACCAACAGTTATACTGGGAATGCTGGTAATCCAACCGCCATATTTATACTTCATATACATGCCCATGTGTCCATTCCCGCTATCCATGATATCCCAGCAACCAGCCGGTGTAACTCCATTAAAGGTATAGTGATACAAATCTGGAGCACCAACGCTATGGAACATTTCGTGGCATAAAGTATCCACAGTGTTTTGATCTTCCGGCTGGAAAGTGAAATCCCACACTTTCTTGCCATTGATATAGGCATCAACTACATACATCACCCAACGATGTGCCCAAAGTAAATCTGCCCAGGCTGCATGCGGGCCGCGGATGATGAAACACACATTATCCACTTCATTATTGTTATCGGCATCGATGTTTAAAGATGCGGGAACCTGTGGAGCAATAGCAGCAATGGCATCTGTCAGAAGGGTTTGCTCGCGAATTGCTCGTTCATCGCTGTCGTAGTAACCACCAGGATTGGTGACTGAATTGTAGGGCAAAAAGTAACTGCGGGGATGGCTATCCTGGTAGGAAAGATTTTCCCCGGATGGGCACTGCGGAAAATGCTGCGTAGCGTAGTTCAACTGATTATAGCTTACTTTATGGTAATAATTGCGCAGAGAAACTGCATTATCGCCAACTTCATTAAATTTGGCATCATAAACCTCTCGGGGAAGGGCGAATTCGGTCTGATCACTGAAGCGGATAAAAACGTTAAGATTGTTTACTGTGCCAGTGTTGGGCCCGCGTTCATTGCGCTTACCAGGTGCTGTCATGAATTGGATTTTGCGCTCTCTTGCAGCCTTGGAAATGGTAAGATTGGCAGGAATGCCCAGTTTTGCAGGATCAACTTTGTTTACTTTCCACTGCGATGGAACAGGCTCACCAGATAGCTGCACAGCATAATAGTAGAAACCATCGGTGGGACTTTGGATAATTGTGTAGCCCTTAGCATCGTGCAAGCGATTGGCGTATTCGTCCCCACTGGCAAAAAGCTGTAAAACTTCTCCATCCGGCTGCGTAACAGCAGACGGGATATTCGCAAGATAAGCGGCAAAGCTTACTAAAGGTAACAAGCACAGTACAATAACCAGGAATCGTTTCATATTTCCTCCTCTGATACGCAGGTACCATGCAAGATTTAATCCTAACTGAGTATTTTGTTACAAAGAATAGAACGCGTCATCTGCGTTCTATGTTACTCTTTGTAAAATTGCATCCGCGTAAATCATAATAATCCGCGTCATCTGCGTTCTATTCTTCTCACTTTATCACCGAAAACTTCTGTACAGATGGCATCCTGTTCGGGGCAGATATCTTAGCCACATATATGCCCGAGGCATAGCCATTAAAAGGGATAAAGGTGCTGCTAATAGTAGATGATAGCCTCTGCTGTTTAACCAACTGACCCTTCAGATTATAGATAAAGATATCGGCAGGAACCTGCAAGTTGCTATCTTTATTCTCTACATATAGACAGCCATTTTGATAGCTAAGATGATATCTGTCCACGGGAGGACAAGCGTTCTCTTCGTCTTGGGGCAGGATTTCTACAAGCTTATCGGAATGAGCGGGAAAAGCATTGATACAATAGCTTTTATCCCGATAAGTAAAACTGAAATCGGCAAGCTCATAACCCGAGTCGTTATGAAGGGTTATTTGTTTATAAGAGGGTGAAATTGCCGTCACCCGCACCTGTTCAATCGCCAGCATGCGATCAAAGATATTTTCTACAGTGTCTATCCACAAGCCGCGATAGTCCCGGTAAAAAGCCAGCATTTGTAAAAAGTCTTCCACTTCGGGACGGATTTCGTAATCGCCGCTATCGGTGACACAGTAAAAGGGAACAACTCCATCCCAACCAGCACCAAAGTGGGTGTAGCTAATGTGCAAACCCTTGTTGGCGATAAGTTTGTCCAGATTATCGGGAGTTACCACATTCTTCATATCTATCAGGTAATTACCGTTCGTATATTCCCAAACCTCTGTTCTGGTGCGCCCAAAAAACCACAGTGGTTTCGTTAGCGATCTTGCCTCGTACAATAAATGGGGAAGACGCCAGGGATCGTCGTAAGCATCAAAGGGATTAGTGACAGGCGTATCAGCCAGCCAGGCATAATCGATTCCGGATTCATTAAGTACATCACCCACATAGTTTTCGGACGTTTCGTCCAAGCCATTCCAAGCCAGGTCTTCGGCATTTTGGGGAAGGTTGTGATCTATCCACAGGCGAATATTGAAGGGTAGTAAATCGGATAACAAGGCTTGAGCATTGGTTCCTGGAATATCTGTAGTAGCAGCATAGGTGTGATAACCGATGGTGCTGCCATGCTCCAGAATTGTGTTCCAAATACCTTGCAGGGCTGGCTGATTGAAGCCAAACACTGTGTTCGAGATAGGAATATTGTTTGCGAAACTGCCCTGGGTTAAGTATTTGGGACTGGATGGGTTGCTGCTTCCCAGATAAAAAGCCGAAAGACGGTTCACGCTTTCTGCATCGGCATCGTTGGTTATGGACAAGGCAGCCTTTTTGCCTTCAGGCCATCTGCTAATGTCCAATAGCTCAGGCTCTTCACAGAAGATTAAAAATGACCAATTGCGCGTGGAACTATCTGCACAAAGCATGGCATCCATAGGTATATCGGTGCTATTTGTAGCAGGACGGTATCTACGGGCAAAATGCAGGGTGTTATCATACAACACCACTCTGTCATTAGTAAGTCCTTCCACACCTGAACAATCGGCATAGTTCGAGGCTACAATCCAGAAACTGTTTGCGCCACTATTGTATGCAATGGCCTTGTTACTATAGGGAGTGATATTGCGGTTTAGGCTGTTATCGTGGCTGGCAATTGCTTGAACACCTTTGAACGTATGCATATTTGCATTTTCGAAATCTAAACGTAAGAACAAATTCTGAACCAGTACATCTGTGTTAAATGTAGCCACAGCATTCACCAGCCAGGCATTAGCTCCCAAGCCTGGTTTTTGTTTCAGGCTAAGCTGCAAATCAAGTTCCGTGGCACGATACTGTAAACAGATGCTATCAGGGTAAGTTATCTGATTAACGCAAAAATCAAGCGTCTGATAATTGAAATCGCTAATTCTGATGGTGCCTTCCAGATTTAGGCTAAAATTAATGTTGTTTATGATAAAACGGTTTGTGTCCACAACACTAAGGGCAAGCAGGAAGTTAATGCTTAGTAGCAGCAATGCTAACATGGAGTATTTGAATATTCGCTGCATCATCATTACTTCACAAGCGTTAACTTAAGCAAATCACTTTCACCGGAAGAGGATTCTATTTTGGAGAAATAGATGCCACTGGCAAAAGCTGCAAAAGGAATTTCCAGCAACTTTGTGGGGGACGAACTCTCATAGCTATGCACCAGTTGCCCACGCAGATTGTAAATAATAATCTTAGCGGGAGCCAATGCTGAACCATCTTTCCTATATACATATAGCTTGTTTGTGGCATATTGCATGCGGTAGGGGCTACCTGTTTGAGAGGCATTTAGGGTATTTTCGCTATTTACAAGTAACACCTCTCTACTATGAGCCGTAAAATTTGGAATCCTGATCTGCTTGTTTTTGTGCATTACCGAAAAATCCTTGATGTCCTCCTCAGAATTGTTGATTAGTGTAAGCCAGAAACAACCCGGTGCACCACAAGGCAGCACCGATTCCACACTCACCAGCTCAGTTGCCAGCATCCTGTCCAAAATTGCCTCTACAGTATCAATCCACAAGCCGCGGTTTTGTTGGTAAGCATCCAGCATGTTTAAGAAGCTTTCCACTTCGGGACGGATTTCGTAATCACCGTTTTCGGCTATAAGGTGAAAAGCCCTGCGGCCATTTCCATTTAGCAGGCTTAGCTTAGCTTGAGAAATATGCAAACCTTTATCCTGGATCAGCTTATCCAAATTTTCGCTGGTTAGGGAATGTTTCATGTCAATAATGCTGTTGCCATCTATGTATTCCCAGGTGTATTCTCTGGTTCTGCCAAAGTAGATTAATTGTTTTCCAAAGGCTTCCATTTCATACAGCCTGTGTGGCAAGCGCCAAGGATCGTCAAACGCATTAAAAGCATTTGTGGAGGCATCATCGCTTATCCAGGCATAGTCGATATGGCTTTGCAGCAATACATCACCAATATAGGCAGGGCTGCCTTGTTCCAGCCCATTATAAGCCAGATTTTCTGGATTGCTGGTGTTGATATGATCAATCCAGAGACGCACGTTATAGGGTGCAAGCTGCTGCAATAAAGGTATTTGATTGGCACCAGGCGGGTCAGCTTCATATTGGTAGGTATGATAGCCTATTGTGCTGCCATGTTCTACTATTTCATCCATGATGCCGCCAAGAATTGGGATGTTACAACCAAAAACGGAGTTTGAGATCTTGATATTATTGGCAAACAAGCCCTGATTGCTGTACTTTGGGTTTTGAGGGTTGTTGCTGCCCCAAAATATTGCGGCAAGTGCGTCGTAGCTTTCCCGATCTGCGTCATTAGTTATTGCCAAAGCAGCTTGTTTATCGGCTGGCCAAAGATTAATATCCAGCAAGAAGGGGCGTTCTTCAAAGAATAACCAGCTCCAATTGTGTGTTTGCCCCACTGTTTTGTGCATAGCATCGCGGGGATAATAGCTCTGAGTATGCCCCGGGCGATACTGGCGAAAGTAATGCAAAGCTTGATCGTAGAGGTTAATTGTTGAAGAACCAAGGCTTTCCACCCCCATGCATCCTTCATAATTGGAAGCAACCAACCAAAAAGCATTTTCCCCGCTTTGGAATTCTACAGCTTTGTTTGTATATGGACACAGATTGATATTTTCAGCGTCGTTGCTACTATTAATGGCGGCAACACCTTGAAGTGTTTTAACTAAATGAGGATTGTCGAAATCTAACTTAAATAACAGCTTGCGCAACAATATGTCAGTTTTAAAGCTGGCAGTTGCAGAAGCAAGCCAAGCTTTGGCTCCCAAGCCAGGTTTTGGAGTTAAGGTTAGTTCAAGATCAAGGTCGTCACCCGTATAACAAATTGTAATGCAAGCTTCATTAGCCGTGCTGCTGCAACTAAAGGTAAGAGGCTCATTGGCAAAATCGGTTACCCGCTTTTCTCCCTGCAAGCTTAAGTTGAAACGCAAATCATTTATCGTACAACGAGTAACGTTATCTACCGTAATCCCCTGGAGATAGCTATAGCCAACAAACATCCAGAGTAAACACACAAGCAGTCTTCTGAACATCAACTCTCCCGCAATAACTTTGTAAGACATTACTTAGCTAAACTCCTAATCCTTTCTTTACTTAAAATATAAAGCAATAATGGAACCAAGCACTAAAAAACTTTGGCTCAAGTTCAATCAGAGGTGGGATATTTTTTTTTCTTGAACAAAGCAAACTTGGCAGCATCACTTTATCTTAGTAGCAAAATAAACCTTGCTTTAGCGTTCCTTAGTTGCATTGTCATAGCATTGGCTATGCATTGTGGATGAGATGGACAATGCAAAGCCAATGCTATGGGAATGCGAGCAAGAGAGAAACTGCCAAAAAATATCTTGACGAAATGAGTAGGTACAAAAAGCATGCTAAATAATAGAGAAATCTTATCGATAAAAACGAGGAGAACCAATGGTCAAGCTGAGACTAAGAAGAATGGGAGCAAACGATCTACCCTTCTACCGCATTGTGGCTGTGGATGCCAGGACAAAACGCGATGGCAAATACATCGAGTGTGTGGGATGGTACGATCCTAAACCGAACCCTTCCAAAATAAACATAGAAACAGAGCGTGCCATATACTGGTTAAGCGTGGGTGCACAGCCTTCAGATACAGTGCGTTCGCTGCTTCGCAAAGCTGGTGTTTTGCAAATTTGGCACGAAAGCAAACTAGCAAAACCAGCAACTGCTGTAGAAGAATAGCAAAAAACTAACTCTGAGGTGACACATGAAAGACCTAATTGAATTCATGGTTAAAGCTCTGGTGGATGATCCCGGTGAAGTGAATATCAGCGAGATTAATGACGAGAAAATCACTCGC
>JAVEUB010000182.1:0-6150 GCA_034005785.1 Cloacimonas sp. (SeqCode)
GCATAATTTCCTCGCTAACCATATGGGTTTCTTGATGATATGTCGTCCCGATGGGACTCAATGTAATAACTGTGGTTGCGGAAAATGCTATCTGAAATATCGTCCCGATGGGACTTGCTTATGCTGATAATTTAATTTATAGGGTTTTTACACAGTCTCCTCCGCGGGAATGACACAAGGAACCCGCCCCCGTATCGTAGCTTTCCGAAGCTACGGTTTTCACACAAGCTCCTCCGCAGGAATGACAGAATGCCCCCCCGTATCGTAGCTTTCCGAAGCTACGGTTTTCGCACAAGCTACTCCGCAGGAATGACAGAAGGAACCCTCCCCGTATCGTAGCTTTCCGAAGCTACGGTTTTCGCACAAGCTCCTCCGCAGGAATGACAGAAGGAACCCTCCCCGTATCGTAGCTTTCCAAAGCTACGGTTTTCGCACAAGCTACTGCGCAGGAATGACAGGGGAAAAAAGGGGGAATGCCTGTTTTTCCCCAGTTGACAGATATCCCCAGCTTCAAAAAATGGCAAGTAAATACGGAAATAGGGAAGCAAAGCACAAAAATGATAGAATTACACAAGGTAAGCTGCGGATATGGCGAAAAGCTGATCCTGAATGGACTGTCGCTCGCTTTAAAGCCAGGCAGTTTCTATGCTCTGCTGGGACCCAACGGAGCTGGGAAATCCACCCTGTTATACACCATGATGGGTTACCTGAAACCCACGGAAGGCAGCGTAAAAGTTTTTGGTAAAGAGCTTTCCACTACCAAACGCAGTTACGCAGCCCGCAAAATAGCCTACGTTCCTCAAGAAAGCAGCCAGGAATTTGACCACAGCGTGGCTGAGACTGTGCTGATGGGCAGATACCCTTACCTTGGTTTGATGCAGGCACACAGCGATTACGACCACCAGGCAGTGGACAAAGTGTTGGAGCTATTGAACTTAAGCGAGCTGAAAGAGAGGTGGCTCTCCAAACTTAGTGGCGGGGAAAAACAGCGGGTGTTCATCGCCAGGGCTTTGGTGCAGGAAACTCCTTACATTCTTCTGGATGAAAGCCTTTCCCAGCTTGATATAAACCACCAAATCGAGATTATGAAACTGCTGCGCAAAATAAACACCGAACACGGCAAAACAATCCTGCTTGTATCGCACAACCTGAATCTGGCTGCTAACTATGCCGATAAACTTATCTTCTTGAAGGACGGCAGCTTAGTGGCGGAAGGAGCACCGGAAGAACTGATTACCACTGCCACCTTGAATGCGCTTTTCGGCGTGAACCTGGAGATAATCCCCAATCCGCATTCCGGCCGTCCCAATATCATCTATCCCTAAGCTAAAACAAGCCGTGAATATCTCCATCTAATGCTACATCAATGCTTTCCGCAGAAGGATGTTTGGGTAAACCGGGCATGCGCATAATATCGCCTGTGATAGGAATAAGGAACCCCGCTCCACTTGCCACCAAAATCTCGCGCACAGTTACCAGAAAGTCCTTTGGACGCCCGATCAAATCAGGATTGTCAGAGAGGGATTTCTGTGTTTTGGCGATACAGATAGGCAATTTATCGAAGCCATACTTGTTTATTTTCTTTAAGTCTGCCTTGGCCTCGGCTGTGTAATCTACCTTTTGTGCACCATAGATTTCTGACGCAACTGTGAAGATTTTATCTTCCACCGGGCTATCCCAATCGTACAAACCATGATAGCGGCACATATCCTGGCCCAACATGCCAACCACTTTTTCGGCCAAATCTATGGCTCCGGCACCGCCCTGAGCATGCGAATCTACGATGGTAACTTCAAAACCGCTCGCCTGCACGAAATCCAAAATCAGCTTCAGTTCCTCATCTGTATCCGTGGGGAAGCGATTGATTGCCACTATGGCTTTCATCCCGAATTTATCAATATTTTCCAGATGTTTCGCCAGATTCACCAAACCGGATTCCACAGCTTTGGGATTGGGCTGAGAGATGTCTTTAAGTCTCATTCCGCCATGCACTTTTAGCGCTCTAACTGTAGCTACCAGCACCACAGCATCCGTGCAGAAACCTCCATATTTGCACACCAGATCAAAGAACTTTTCTGCCCCCAAATCAAAGCCAAAACCTGCTTCGGTAACCACATATTCGCTAAGCCGCAACGCTGTTTTGGTGGCGATAATGCTGTTCGCTCCTTGGGCGATATTGGCAAAAGGCCCGCCATGCACAAAGGCTGGCGTGTTTTCGGTGGTCTGCACAATATTCGGTTTCAGCGCATCTTTCAGCAGCGCTGCAATAGCACCTTCGTAGCCAAGCTGATGCACAAATACTGGTTCTCCGCCATGAGTAAGCCCCACAGTTATCTTGCCGACGCGTTCCTTCAGCTCGTCCATATTGTTAGATAGGCACAGGATAGCCATTAGCTCACTGGCTGGCGTGATATCGAAACCATCTTCACGGGGGAAACCTTGCTTGCTACCCCCCAGTCCAATCACTATTTTACGCAACATGCGGTCGTTCACATCCAGAACACGCCTCCAGGTTACCCTGCGCGGATCAAGATTCATGGCGTTATCGTAATAAATGTGGTTATCAATTAAAGCCGCAAGGGTATTATTGGCAGAGGTTACAGCATGGAAATCACCCGTAAAATGAAGATTGATATCCTCCATGGGCAACACCTGGCTATAGCCACCTCCTGCCGCACCACCTTTGATGCCAAATACTGGACCCATGGAAGGCTCGCGGATTGCTGCGATCGATTTGTAACCCAAGCGGTTAAATGCCTGCGATAAACCTATGGAAACAGTAGTTTTGCCCTCTCCTGCCGGAGTTGGCGTAATCGCAGATACAAGGATAAGTTTACCAAAGGGATTGTTTTGCAGACGGTCAAGCGTGGAATAGCGTATTTTAGCTTTAAACTCGCCATAATGGTCAATTTCGCTTGGTAACAAGCCAAGTTTGCCGGCAATTTCGTCGATATGCTGCATCTTGGTGATGCGGCCGATTTCCAGATCATTCAGCATGGGTTCCTCCTGTTATTTTTAAGCGGAGTGTATATTATTAAGATAACGCAGTATAGGGGACTGACAAGGCTTAGCTTTTGTTTTGGCTTATATTCAAGGAAAGGGGGTAACACACTTGTATTGAGTAAAATAACGTTGTTTACAAATCTATTGCTTAGCTGCTAAGAAACCTTGTTTCATCCTTCCTTGCTTGCATTGGCTTAGCATTGGCTATGCATTGTGGATGGGATGGACAATGCATAGCCAATGCTATGGGAATGAAAGCACAAAAGGATAGGCAAACAAAATAAATCAGCATACAACCAAAACAAACTTACCCACTATAATTGAACAAGAGCTTTGGTTTTAACTTGTGGATGCAAGCTATGCGCCTACAACAACCGCGATAATTCTAAAACTTTTTCCAATCGTTCAGCTTGACTAATTTACAGCCCTCTTTAGTCTGGAGAAAATTACTAAACTGAGGTGCGATAAATGTATAAGATAAGTTTTGGTTCGGACAATCACAGCGGTGTGCATCAGCAAGTGTTTGATGCCATGCTGGCAGCCAATAATGGCTACTGTTCCGCTTATGGCGATGATCCTTTATCCTTAAAAATGCTGGCACAAATAGAAGCGCTGTTCGGGGGCAACTGCGAAGCCTGGTTTGTGATGACGGGTACAGGCGCAAACGTGCTAAGTTTGCAGACGCTTCTAAAATCCTATAACGCCATCATTTGTGCCGCAACTGCGCATATCAATGTGGATGAATGCGGAGCCGTGCAAAAATTTACCCAGGCTCGGCTTACTCCCCTCGAAACATTGGATGGCAAGCTTACTCCAGAACTGATTGCCCCAAGATTATTGGGAGATAGAGATCAGCATCATTCGCAGTTCAAGGTTGTGTCCATCTCTCAAAGCACCGAATACGGCACGCTTTATACTTTGGAAGAACTGCGTACTTTGGCAGATTATGTTCATGCTAACTCTATGCTATTGTATATGGATGGCGCAAGATTGGCAAACGCCGCAGTAGCTTTGAATTGCTCCTTAAAAGAGATGACAACCGATGTGGGTGTGGATATGCTTAGTTTTGGCGGTACCAAAAACGGACTAATGTTCGGCGAAGCAATCATTAGCTTAAAGCCGGAACTTACTTCAGACCTGCGCTTCTTCCGCAAGCAAGCCACGCAGTTAATTAGCAAAATGCGCTATATTGCAGCCCAATACGAAGCCTATCTGGAAGGCGATTTGTGGCGGCATAACGCTTTGCATGCAAACCGGATGGCATGCTTGTTAGCCAAACGTTTGCAAAGTATCCCCCAGCTTACCGTTACCCAGGAAGTAACGGTAAATTCTATCTTTGTGATCCTGCCAGAAAAACTGATTGCCCCTCTGCAAGAGAAATACCATTTCTACACTTGGGACGAAGCCCGAAATGAAGTGCGCCTAATGTGCAGTTTTAACACCACTGAAGAGCATATTGAGGAGCTGATTGCAACGATTATGCAGCTTTTACAATAATATACTTGTCTGGTGGGATATTTTAATTATCTTGTTAAGCAAAACACTTAATCAGGAGATGAATAATGAAAGTCTTAGTTTTGTTTTACTCGACCTACGGGCATATCTACCAGATGGCTAAAGCCGTTGTGGATGGTGCCAAACAAATAGAAGGCATAGAAGTAGAGCTGAAAAGGGTACCCGAAACCCTCAGCCCGGAAATTATTGGCATGATGGGTGCAACAGAAGCACAAAAAGCCTTTGCAGATGTCCCTATCGCTACCACAGACGATCTTGCAGAAGCTGATGCGATAATCTTTGGCACCCCTACCCGTTTTGGCAATATGACAGCGCAGATGAAAGCGTTTCTGGATGCCACCGGCGGTTTATGGGCAAAGGGAGCTTTGATCGGTAAAATCGGCAGCGTGTTTACTTCCAGCGCCACACAGCATGGAGGTCAGGAATCAACTATCCTCAGTTTTCATACCGTGTTACTGCATCATGGAATGCTGATTGCCGGATTGCCATACTCATTTGTGGGACAAACTGTTATCACTGAAATGAGCGGTGCTTCACCTTATGGAGCATCCACGATAACCGGTGGTGATGGCAGCAGAATGCCTTCTGAAAATGAACTTGAGGGCGCAAGATTCCAGGGTAACCACGTAGCGAAACTGCTGCAACGCTTTAGCTAATTCCCCGCCCTGCGTAGGAGCTTGAGCGAAAACTGCAAAACCTTCTGTCATTCCCGCGGAGGAGCTTGTGCGAAAACAGCAAAACCTTCTGTCATTCCCGCGGAGGCGGGAATCCAGCCCTGATAAATCCCGTTAGGGATGACACAAATAAAGCATTGCAGTATAGACATATATCTACCGTTCTTACATATCTTGTCAATGGGCTGGATACCCGCCTCCGCGGGTATGACAAGAGTTTTCACACAGCCGCGGAGGCGGGAATCCAGCCCTGATAAATCCCATTAGGGATGACACATTTAAAGCATTGATATATATATGATTATATGCCGTTCTTACAGCCCTTATAAATGGGCTGGATTCCTGCCTCCGCAGGAATGACAGGAAAAATATGGTGGAATGCCAGACCAATAAAGCATTTGACAATTTATCCGCTCAATATATAGTGGTTAGTAACGAGGTGTAGATGAATAAAGTACATGTGCTTACCGGACTGCTTATCGTTCTGCTGGCCTTATGTTTAGGTTTTGATAATGTAGATGTTGCTGCACTGGACGCAGCAGCTACGGATTATTCTCCTTTGGGAGCACAAGATAAGGAACAACTGCGGCAAATGCTGGCGGAATTAGACTTACAGCCGGAATTCCTAAATTTTGAGCGGGATTGGGATTTATCCACCTACGGCAAAAGCCCGTGGCATTTGGCAGCTTTGCAAAACGCGTATCAAGGGCTAAATCAATTAGGGCATATACGCGCACTTTGCGCTGAAGCAACCGACCAGCAAGGTTTGGCGGAATTGCTTAATCATTTTTCGTATATAGCCTGGAACCTTCCCGATGCCATGCTCCTCTACGCAGATGCTAAAAAGCATTATCAACAGCGGTTCGCAAGCTCAGTAAAACGCCCCAAAGATATCTTTGGTTTCTACGAAAGCTCTATGCAGCAGCTTGTTCCTACCTTCGCCGAAACATTTTCTCTA
>JAVEUB010000183.1:0-6108 GCA_034005785.1 Cloacimonas sp. (SeqCode)
TTCCTACGAAGCCTTCCAATTGTGGAATGCCAAGTTTATCATGTTTTCCGGAGCCGGAAGAGAAGTGAAATGGACTAATGTAGGCTCTTACACCAACTCTAAATCCATATCTGATCCCACCCGAGCAGTATCTCATCCTTTTAATGTTGCCTACAAGAAATTTGCCGATCTCATCCGAAGCGAGTTTAATCAACGCGAATTTTCTATCCAGATTCACTCGTTCGACTGGAACTATCATGCTGGTTATCCCAGCCTTCAAATCTCCGCAGGCAACAACAAACCCTGCCCCAATCTGCCAATCCGCGATTTATCTTCCCTAAAGCTGGATTTGATCAATCAAGGTTCTAATCTGATGATTCCGGCTAATACTATAGGTATTCATCATGATGTGTTTCTATACGATTATTATGCAGTTAGCTATAGCGTCCACGATTTTACTTTCAGTGATGGTGAAGTGGAGTTTAATGTGAACGGTAATATAGACATGCCTGCCTATTCACAAAACCAGCAAATGCTCTACACCCTTAGTGGCTGGAACGATTACGACACGTATGATCCTTTTTTTCACATTGAAATGGACGAATTGCCAAATTGCTACGATCAAACCGAGAACACCTACAAATGGTTTTATGGCTGGGATGAGAATAGGCAACGTTGGGATTTTGACAACCTTTATACCAATTTCAACGAATTCTACATGCCCTGGGTTCACAATTTAGAGAGTGTGCTCGAGCCTATGTTTGCTATGAATGATGGAATGGCGCCCACAGCTCCATCTGGCTTGGCTGTGCAAAATCAATCTCTTTACTCAATTACCTTAAGCTGGACAAAATCCGATTCCTACGATTTCTCCAGCTATGAAGTGCTATATGGCACAGCGCCAATCGGGTTGGATAACTACCAGATTTTCGATAGGGCAAATGCGGCACTTCTTGCCTCACCAGATTGTGAATCTATCACGGTTACGGGGTTGAATAATGCCAATGAGTATTTCTTTGCTATTCGTGCCAAAGACAAAAATAACTTGGTATCACCTCTTTCAAACTCTGTCACCACCATTCCCGCGCCAGCTAACGTATATAGTTTCACAGCACATGGTGTAGATAATGCTGTTCGTGTATGGTGGGGTGTATCAGGCCAAACCAATAACCAGGGTTTCAGTATATACCGCAAGAACGCCGATTCAAACTATACATTGGTAGATTCTTACGCCACAAATCCAGCCTTGAGTAACCCCACCGGAAGCAGTTTCGAGTGGTGGGACAATAATGTGGTAAATGGTCAAACCTGGACGTATAAAATTAGTTCTACTAATCAGAATAGCATGGAATTCTTTTACAATTATCCTGCCTCTGCAGCTCCACTTCCCATCCATGCAATATATATCAAGAATGCCAATTCAACTTTGGTGGATTCAATCAATTTTGCCCAAAACCCCTATGCCACTGATGCTCAAGACAACTATTATGACATCACCAAAACCAGCCCCAGCGGTACTTATGTGTGGAATGCCTTTTGGCAGCAGTATTGGGGTAATAATGGTACTCAGTTATCGAGAGAAGTTAAAGGCGGGTACGACACTGCTCTTGATGTAAAAACATGGACTATGCGGGTTAGTTCTTCGCAACTGAATGTACCCTTGTTTATCAGCGCTTCAGAAGATTTTGATCGTGCCCAGAAGTTGTATCTCTATGATTCGGGCAATGGCACTTGGCACAATTTGTTTAGTGGTCCCTACGAGTTTACCGTAGCTAATTCAAACGTCCGCACCATGACGCTTTACTGGGGAAACATCCAGCCCAAAGCTGTTATTAGCAATCAAAATAATCGCCTATATCAGGGTGGAGAATCGGTGTCATTTTACTGGAGCAACCAGAACGCTTTCCTGATAGACCACATGGACTTGTATCTTAAAACTGCTGCTGATAGTCTTTTTATAGCCGGCGCAGTTTCTGGAACTCAGAACAGCTTTACATATCTGATTCCTCAAATTGCAAACATGCAGGGTGCTAAATTTATGATAGATGTACACGCTGTGGATGGGGTTGTTACCCGCTATTCATCACCCTATACCTTTGCTTTGGTTCCCCTTATGAGCCAGCATTATGCCGAGCCTGGCTGGCAAACCAGAAGCAGTGCTTGGCCTGCTCTTTCTGCCTCGGTGGTCGATGTATTTGGCGAAGGAGCTACAGGCATGATTCCAGGAGATGGTGGTGCTTGGACGGACGCCACTGCTTTCAATTTTGGCACTCCATATTGGATTAACAGCCAGGAAGTTAGTTTTTACAGCACTCTGGCAGCCATCAACCCCACAGAAACATCTTATCCACTTGCTACAGGATGGAATTTTATTGCCAACCCCCATCTCTGTGCCTACCCTGTACAGAACATCCGTTTTACGGTAAACACAGCTATGTTCCGCTACAGCGAAATGATTTCGCAAAAGCTTATCTCCAGCCGTGTCTATGTTTACAAAAATAGCAGATATCAGGCTGTGGACGTAATTCAGCCCAATGAATCATTCTTCATCAAGTATTACGGCAATCCAGATTTAGCCACAGCCATCACTTTCTATCCCTTCTTCGTAGCACCAGATATTACTCCTCCGGCTGCTAATTGGTCGCTGAATGTAAGCTTCACCAATACCGATGGTTATAGCGATGAATTTGTGATCGGTACCAACGCGATTAGCCGTGACGATTACGATTTCTTAACCGATTTTCCTGCTGCCCCGCCAAAACCATTCCCCGTTATGCGTAGCTATCTCAGCAGAGAAACACTTGAAGATCTCAATTTTTTGGATAACAGATTGTCTCAGGAATTCCAGGCACCCTTCGTGAATGGGATAGATACAGAGAAAATTTGGCATTTCAAGCTCGCTTGCCCTACAACTAATCCAATCAGCATTGCCCTAACGGGCAACAATCTGCCGGATAACTACACTGTCCGTCTTTATCTCGATGAACAAGGCTACACCATGCAGCAAGGAACAAACTGGATAGTTAACCCCAGCCCGGGTACGTATAATGGAATTATAAAAGTAACCAACTATCCAGTAAGCAATAATGATCTTGTACAAAGCCCGATTTCTGCCCTGATAGTGTATCCTAATCCTTTCAATCCAAGCACCACGATTGCCTTTTCCACTCCTAAAAGCCAGGATGTGAAAGTGGATATCTACAACTTGAAAGGCCAGAAAGTGTGCAGTCTGCATAATGGTGTTTTGGCTGGTGGAGAGCATAAGCTGGTTTGGGATGGAAAAGATAATACAGGCCGCACGGTTAGTAGCGGAATTTATTTCACCAAGATTAATAGCGGTTCCTACAAACGCAGCCTGAAAATGATCCTGATGAAGTAAGGTTAAAACAGGTTAACTGGAATAACGTATTCAGTCGTTAGGTTGCACAGGATTTTTCCTGTTGCCAAGAATACTTAAGCGCTTGTTATGTTGCCCACAACAATATAGGTTGAGAACCACCCTTGGAGCGTGTTTGACTTATATTTTTGCCGCATGTGCTATCAGCTATACCAACTATACTCTATCTTCAATTGTCACATCAGCTTTCGGCAAAAATATGAGTTAAACCGCGGGTTGCAGGGTTACGTAGCCCGCGTTTTAACTCAAAATTAAGAGTTCTCCCGTGGGTTGCAGGGTACATAGCCCGCGTTTAATTCATAATTAAGAGTTCTTTCGTGGGTTGCAGGGCAACGTAGCCCGCGTTTTAACTCAAAAATCTGCTACCAAAGTTTGTTGTGTTGTTTTCATAGCTATTTCACGCAGATTTTTAAGTCAAATTCGCTCGTTTGCATACCCCCTTGCTCTCATTGCCTTAGCATTGGCTTTGCATTGTCCATCCCATCCACAATGGATAGCCAATGATAGCGCAATGCATGCAGGGAAGTGAGAAACAATTGCTCAGGAGTAAAACATGAAGTAGTTTTGCAAAGAATTAGTGGATATATTTCCACGCTCGGCCAGTACTTGGTCAATATTCTTGTTGCCAAGATTCAGGACAATGTAAACAGTGCACTTAGTGGTGAGATTAGCGGTTAATCTACCCCAAAGGTAATTTAGGTATCTTTAATTTATGTATTGTTTTATGTTAAGCGACCAATGAGCAAAGTAATGAAAATATTAGCAACGGGAAAGTATCTATTTCTTGTGATTTTAGCTATTGCTTGCTTGATAATGTCCTGCAAACCTAAGCAAAATGAAGAAAAACCTGTTTCCGTTAACGCAAACCTTGCAAAGCCAAAGACGGCAGCAGGGTTCACCATTCGTTTCCGCCCGCAATGGATACATCAAGCCCAATATGCAGGCGTATATATGGCTGCGAAGAAGGGATATTTTAGCAATTATGGCCTAAATGTGGAAATCCAAACGGGTGGGCCGGAGAATCCTGCCTTTGATAGTATTAATTCCGGGAAAACCGATATCACCCAATTATTCCTGCTTACTGCCCTAAGCCGCGATTCTGAGCAGAATAACCTGGTAAACTTAGCTCAAATCTCCCAAAAATCTTCCTTGATGTTGGTGGGAAAAAAAGCTCGGGGAATTAATTCTGTTAAAGATTTGAACAATAAGAAAATTGGACTTTGGCGCACAGATTTCCGTGAACTTTCGCTGATATTTTTACAAAAAAACAACTTGATTATGAACGTCATCAATATAGATTCGTCCATAAACCTCTTCTTAAACGATGCCCTTGATGTGATGAATGTGATGCGCTATAATGAGTATCACTCGCTGATACAAGCCGGTATCAATCCCGACGAACTATTTGTGATACCTTTTAGTGAAAATGGGCTGAACATCATTGAAGACGGAATTTACACAACCAAGGATTTCTACAGAGATCATACCAAAGAATGCCAATATTTCACGGAAGCTGTAATAGATGGCTGGCTCTATGCTATAAACCATCAAGAGGAGACTGTGGACGTTGTTCTGGACATTATGCGCAGGCATCACATACGTGCTAACCGTGCTCATCAAGCCTGGATGCTTAGCGAAATGAGAGATGTACTTCTGGCGCATTCTGAGGGAATTGGGCACCTGCAGGAATCTGATTTTAACACTGCGAAAAACTTACTAAAACAACAAGGCTTACCTTTTACTAAGCAAACGTACCGAGAGTTTTACCCTTATGAACGTTAAGCACGAAGATCGGTCACTCGCTTATCAGATTATCACCTACATATTTATCTTTTTATTCTTGATATTTTTCATCTATGTGGGCTTTACCAGAATTTTGTTTTCACGCATTATGCTGGATACTGCCCGGGAGACTGTAAGCCATGTTACCAATGAAACAGTTAACAAGGTTGATTCGGCATTAGAAAAGATACAGACACTTGCCGAAAGCGTGATGGAACTAAAATCTCTGGACGTCCTAACTGAAAGCGAACTGGAAGCCTATTTGTTAGATATTATCTATGAATTTCCCCAGTTAAATTCTGTGTGCCTTGCCTATGATCCGTCTGATACTGAAATTCCCAATGCGAAAACCTTGTTCTTTGCGCATAATCAGCAAGTAACCAATTTATCGCCAAATCTAGATTATAAATATAGCGATTGGTTTCAGATACCTTATCAAACTCAGCACAAATACTGGACGGAGCCATGGTTTGATGATAATGGCCCTGATAAAATGTTGATTTCTTATTGTCTGCCGATATTTAAATCTGGAAAAGTTCAAGGTGTTATGCGCTTTGATACAGAGCTTAGTTACCTGCAAAACATGGTTTCTCCGCTAAAAATCAAGAAATATGGTTATGCTTTTCTAATCTCTCACAGTGGAACGATCATAACCCATCCTGCAGATTCACTTGTTATGAATCAAACAATTTTCAGTCTCGCTGAAGAATACCATGATGATAATTTGCGCATCGTGGGCAGATCAATGCTGAACAATGGTGTAGGTTTTAAGCATATAAAAGGTAAATCACCTTTTAAAAACATGTGGCTGTATTATTCTCCCTTGCAGGCAAATAGCTGGTCATTAGGAGTCGTGATTGCGCATGCAGATGTGATAAACGAGCTGAACTTATTGCTGATTATTCAGACAGCGCTTTCAATATTACTCTTTTTTACGAGATCGGAAGAGC
>JAVEUB010000184.1:0-6090 GCA_034005785.1 Cloacimonas sp. (SeqCode)
CAAGTGCTGCTGTTCAGCGGTAAAATATCTATTGATCAGCAGTTCAGCAGGGACAAGCTCCTTATCTGCCTTCCAGCCCTCTACTACGATCAGATAGACGTCGTCCTGCATGGTATCTGTCCAATACTGCATCAGTAACTGAAAGATGTCATACCCGTTGATGAGGGGATTAGGCTTGAAAAGTGTGAGTAGCTCCTCCGATATGCTGTGGATTAGCTGTTTGGGATTGTCTTTGATCTTGATGCCTTTTAGCAGGCTTGCAGAGGTTTCTGACCAATCTGTCAAACGCAGCATCCAGTTGGTCTTGAAGGTAAGAAACTGCGCATCGGAGAGGATCTGCCGGGAAATGCCCTTCACCTCGCTATTCAGTTTCATATAGCCATCTCTGCCAAAGCAGGAAAAGAGTTTGGTTTTTAAATCCGGCATCACCCTCCAGAACTGATCCAGATTGTGTACATCCCGGCTGGGAATGCCACCTTTTAGGTGCGCTTCGATATCCTGCAGGTCTTCCGGCTCGCTGGTATCTATGTAACGGGGGATATTGAGGTTATATTCGTTCTTCTCGATCTCTTGATAGTTCACACTGCGGGAGTATTTCTCCAGCTCGGTTTGTTTGTTGAATACATCCACGATCTTGTGGATATCCTGCTCTCGAAGGCGGTTTTTATTGCCGTCTTTCACATAGCCCTTGCTGGCATCGATGAAGAAGATACTTTGGCGCTGCTGTGCCTGTTCTTTATCGATCACGATGATGCAGGCGGGAATCCCTGTGCCGTAAAAGAGATTGGCAGGCAAGCCGATGATGCCCTTTATGTGGCCTCTTTTGATCAAGTTGGTGCGAATATCCGCTTCAGCATTACCCCGGAACAGCACACCGTGGGGCAGAATGATGGCACCCTTGCCGTTGCTCTTTAGGCTCTTGATGAAATGTAGCAGGAAGGCGTAGTCCCCATTTTTAGCCGGGGGAATGCCCAAGCCCTCAAAGCGTCCATAAAGGTCATGTTCGGGATTGAAGCCGTCCCTCCAGTTCTTTACAGAGAAGGGTGGATTGGCTACGGCATAGTCAAAGCTCATCAGAGTGCCATCTGGTTTTTTGAATCCCGGTGAGGAAAGGGTGTTGTCCTTGTGAATCTCGGCGGTGGGGATATCGTGCAGGATCATGTTCATTTTTGCCAGCCCGGCCATGGAATTATCCATCTCCTGACCAAAAACGGTGATCTTTACCTTTGCCTCGGATGCAGCTTTGATCAATAGCGATCCGGAACCGCAGGCGGGATCATACACGCTTTGATCAGCCCGGGAAGCACTGGCGATTCCGATTACTTTGCTCATCACTCTGGAAACCTCGGCAGGTGTGTAAAACTGCCCTTTGCTTTTGCCGGATTGCACGGCGAAGTTCTTCATCAGGTATTCATAGGCATCACCCAGCAGATCATCGCCTTCGGCACGGTTCTTGCTGAAATCCAGCTCCGGCTTTTCGAAAATGGCGATCAGCTTGGAGAGGCGATCCACCATGTCTTTGCCCTTACCGAGTTTGTCGCTGTCATTGAAATCGGTAACATCGATCACGCCTTTCAGACCATTTGCATCAGCCAGGCGTCCGATAATCTTGTTTAGTTCGTCACCGATTTTATCCTTGCCCTTCCAGTGGATCATGTCCTTGAAGCTTCCGCCTTTTCCGGGCTCAGCACTGGTGGGGATTTCTATCACCGGATCGGGGTCATTACCGTATTTATCAGAAACGTATTTTACGAAGAGCAGCACCAGGACGTAATCCTTGTACTGTGAGGCGTCCATGCCTCCGCGCAGTTGGTCGCATGCCTGCCAGATCGAGCTGTAAAGTTCACTTTTCTTTAGTGCCATTATATTCCTTTGCATTCAAATCGGTTTGTTTATGGTACTTCATAACCTAAAATAAGAAATTATCATGATTCTGGATAGGGAATATCTGTCAATCCCAAAAGTATTCTCACAACCCCCCGTTTTTTAGAAACTGTTCAATTATCCTAACCAAGTTATGCTGTGCTTTCTTTACGGTAGTGGAACATAAGTGGGCGAGGTTTTGCCAATCCACAAGTACTAAGTTTTTTTGAACATTCCAAATCTACTATAAAATCCCGATAGGGATGACAGGTTTTAGCGACGGGTTTCAACCCGGCGGAAAGAGGAAGTATATCATATTTAGCCCCAGCGGGGCGACAGGTAAGCTTAATTAAATACTTGCAATAATAACACCTATCGCCCCGCTGGGGCTTAAGCATGTTTCATATACTTGCTAACGCCGGGTTGAAACCCGTCGCTAAAACCTGTCATCCCTATGGGATTTAAGTTGTTTCTTCCCAGCTGAATACACCGAACTCTCCCAACCAAGCTATCTGTCAATTCTCGCAATTGGGGTAGTTACTTCATCGTTCGCCCACTTATTCGCTATTCGTAACAGCTAAGTTTATGAAAATAATAGCACTCTTGCTGATCAGTCTCATTTACGGTTTCTGTTGATTTTCTGCAACTATTAAGGGTTAAAGGGTAATTTGGCTGCAACAAGCAAACGCACATGCGTCCACGAAGATTCACTAATTTACACGAAAGGTTAATGTGTCGCAACAGCTACCTCACTGCTTTTAGCTCTCACCTTTTTTATGTATGCTTGGAACGGTTTCTGCATTAGATTATTTGACGAGTTGAAACTAAAGCCGTGGAGGTTTTTTTGAACATGCACAAATGCCATAGATTGCTGTTGACGCTTGGGGTGTTGCTACTATTAGCAAATGTTCTGGGTGCCCAGACTGTGAAATTTTCGCTTTCAGAGCATAGCCTGAAACCCGGAGATAAGGGAGTTTTAAAGGCTACCCTGATAATTCCTGAAGGGCAAAAACAAGCCCTGGATCCCAATAATCCGGAGTACTTCTATTTGGAAGCCAGTAATCCGGAGCTTAGCTTTGGGAAGGTAAGCTATCCCAAGCCTACTAAAATAGTAAGCCCCCAGGAGTGGAATTATCACCCTAAAGTTACTCTTAGCCTGCCCTTTACGGTAAAAGCCACAGCCAAGCCCGGAGCTAAACAAGTGAAGGCAGTTTTGGCATATAACCTCTGCTACGAAAGCGGTATGTGCAATCCTCCCGAGGAAGCGGAAGAAACGCTTACGCTGCAGGTGCTTGCAGGTGCAGAAACTCCTGCCACTGCGATTGCTGCAAACGAGAAACCAGATGCTGCGGACGAAAATGCTGCAGTTGAGGAAGAAAAAGCTATAGAAAACTCCAAGCTACCTGCGGAAAAAGCTGAAAGCTCTGGCGGCGCATCTGCTCCTTGGCAAACTATCTTTAAATACATCCTTTTTGCCTTCTTAGGTGGCATAATCTTGAATATCACCCCTTGTGTGCTGCCTATTTTGCCCATTCGCATCATGAGCATCATGAATCAGGCGCAAAAAGATCGCAGTAAAGTTTTGCGGCACACGCTTGTCTATACGTTGGGAGTGCTTATCTCGTTCGGAGCTATGGCAGGCATCTTTATCGTCTTGCAGCAAGCTGGTGAATCAGCCGGATGGGGTTTGCAGAACCAAAATCCCGGCTTTGTAATTGCTTTGATGTCCATCGTGTTTGTTTTTGCCTTGTCCCTGCTTGGCATTTTTGAAATCCACGCTCCCGGGATGAGTACAGCTACTAAAGCTACCACCAAAGGTGGCTATAGCGGATCGTTCTTCGGTGGGATTTTTGCCTTTTTGATGGCAATCTCTTGCACGGGGCCATTTTTGGGGGCTGCCTTGCCCTTTGCCCTAAAATTGCCACCTGTACTGATGATGGTGTTTTTCCTCACCATCGGTCTTGGCTTTGCTTTGCCTTTTTTACTGATCGGGATGGTGCCCTCAGCGCTTAAAATTATCCCCAAGCCAGGTGACTGGATGGTTGTGTTCAAAGAACTTATGGGCTTTGTGCTGTTGTACATCGTCTATACCCAACTAAAAACCCTGATGCAGCTAACCGATGGCGATTATTTCCTAAAAGTACTCTGGTTTATGCTGATTCTTGGCTTCTCGGTGTGGCTTTATGGACGCTTTGTACGCTACGAACACAGCAGAACCACACAGTGGGTTTTCACTATTTTACCCATTGTGCTCATCACCTTTGCCGCTTTCGCCTATTTGCCTTTGAAGGAAGCTCCTATAGCCAAGCAGCAAACACAAGTCGTCGGAATGATTCCCGCTCCGCATGCACCCGAAGGGTGGTTTGTGTTTAACGAACAACTGTTTAACAAGCTAACCGCGGATGGCAAACCGATCTTTTTGGATATCGGGGCAACCTGGTGTAAAAACTGCATGTCAAACGAAAAGACAGTGCTCTTCACCAAGGGTACCATGCAGGAATTTAAAGACAAAGGCGTAGTTCTATTGCGTGGTGATTTCACCAAAAAAGACGAAACTCTGTTCAATTGGATCAAGAAACATGATCGTGCCGGAGTTCCTTTTAATGCGTTATACATTCCCGGCTCTGAACCGCATATCTTTGGGGAACTGCTCTCCAAAGGTGAAATCACTGCGGCGCTAAGCAAAATTGGAGATTAAATGAGATACTGTGTTATTCTTATCGTGCTGATAGCGCTGTTAGGGCTAAGCTCTTGCGACCGCTTTGAGCACGCGTTCCAGCCCGATGCAGAGGTGGATTATGCGATAGAGCTGTTCACCCCCCTGCAAACCGGATTCAATCAGGTAACTGCTGCTGATCTGGCACCTGCAATGGCTTTTTATGCTGAAGATTACCTGCATTATGGCGTTACGAAAAGCGAATGGGAAAGCCAGTTGCACAGTCTGATTGCCGGTGTTGCCAATCCTGTATTTGAAGTAAATTTCAGCAGCATCGCTACCCAGAACGAAAGCAATGCACTGGCAAACTGGCACCTCAAAATTAGCAATCCTGCCACGAAAACAGTGCTTGCC
Organism: Cloacimonas sp. (SeqCode); assembly: GCA_034005785.1. Classification (GTDB taxonomy): domain Bacteria; phylum Cloacimonadota; class Cloacimonadia; order Cloacimonadales; family Cloacimonadaceae; genus Cloacimonas. The sequence goes on from JAVEUB010000184.1 coordinate 4,934, forward strand.
GATAGCCTATATATTGGTGAAAGGCTGATCAAAGTGAATAACAAATGGCTGCTGAAGGGCAATCAAAACACCTGCAACCCTCCTGTAGGTAAGCAGCGGATCATTGTAGAATATATCACCAATATTGGCTGCAGCTACTGTCCGGATGTAGAAGCCAAGCTGCACGAGCTTAAAGCTATGTATCCCAATCAGTTCACGTATCTTACCCATCAGCTTAGCGGCCCAGTTGCGATCTCTGATCCGCTGTATGACTATTACAATGCCCATAGTGCACCCACGTCCATTATTCAAGGGCAATACGTGCTAAGCAGCAACAATCCGGAAGTGCTGGATCAGTATTATCCCCTGGTTCAGAGCCTTGTGGAGCTTGATACAGAGATGAATTATAGCATGGTTAGCAGCACTGTTTCGGGGAATAACGTTAATGGCAGCATAATAATCAGCCCCATTGCAGCCGCTTTTAATCAGGAATTTCTGGTGCTGAACTTAGCGATTGTGGAGCGGACCTCCACCGCTGTGAATGTTCTGGGCGAACCGCTTACCAATGTGGTGCTTGGGCGTAAACGTATTGATCTCAGCACTGCTGATCTGTCGCAGCCCATAGCTTTCACTTTTAATGCAAATGTAACTATTCCCGCCGACGCTTCGCTGGTTGTTTTTGCGCAGCGCACACCTTCCCCCTTCGCCAATAACGCACATATTTATAGTGGGAGCGAATTTGTTCTCACCGGCAAATAAGGAGTTTAGGTGAATATGGCTTTCAACTTCATAAACACACAAAACCCCTGTCATTCCCGTGGAGACGGGAATCCAGCCCAATCAATAGCTCTACCTATACTATTATCAGAGAGGTTAACTCCATGAAAAACACCATCTTACTAATTGTCTTACTGCTACTTACCAGCTTTATGTTTGCGGACATGATTCCGGATTTCCGCTTGCCCGATAGTTCCGGCAAGAAGGTTGAATTAGCCGATCTACTGGGTAAAGGACCCATCATTATCGATTTCTGGGCAGACTATTGCAAGCCCTGCAAAGATGCCATGCCCTATCTGGATGCTCTGGCGCAAAAGTATGATTCACTTACAGTTGTGCTTATCTCCATCGACGCCCCTAAGAATGAAGGCAAAGCCAAAGCATATCTAAAAGGCAAGGGT
>JAVEUB010000185.1:0-2311 GCA_034005785.1 Cloacimonas sp. (SeqCode)
GCGGTCTGCAGTTGCGCTGGGAAGACGCCCATGCACGCTCGTATGCCGTGCGGGTTTCCGCCGACGGCGAAAACTGGAAAGAAGTGTATTCCACCACGGCGTGCCCCGGCGGCACCGAGACCGTCTCGTTTGATCCGCGCCCCGTCCGTCATGTCCGACTGGAACTGCGCGAACGCGCCACCGAGTGGGGATTCTCCCTATGGGAGGTCTCGTTCAATCCGTGGGGCCTCTGCCAGCGCTCCTGGGGCATGCAGGCGACGGCCTCCAGCGGCCAGGGCGGCGCACTGGGGGCGGAAAAGGCCATCGATGGCGATGGTACCACCCGCTGGAGCAGCGCGTTCAACGATGACGAGTGGTGGCAGGTGGAGTTTCCCCGCCCCATCGAACTGAGCGGCCTGCGCATCCTCTGGGAAGCCGCCTTTGCCGAAAACTACCGGATCGAGGTCTCCGACGACGGCACAAGCTGGCGCACGGTCTATACCGTGAAGGAAGGCGACGGGGGACCCGACTTTGTCTTCTTCACCCCGCTGAAAACCCGCTTCCTGCGCATCCTCTGCACCCAGCGCGGCACCGGTTGGGGCAACTCCATCTGGGATGTCCGCTTCTTCACCGGCGACGAACGGCTGTTGGCCACCGCAACCGCCTCCGCCGCGGGCAGCGCGCCGGACATGGCGGTCGACGGCCGCCTCGACACCGCCTGGCGGGCGCCGGCGGCGGATGCGCCGACCCTGACCGTCACCCTGCCCGAAACCATGGCGCTGGGCGGCGTGGCCCTGACCTGGCTGAAGGATTACGCCACGGCCTACACGGTGGAAGCCTCCGAAGACGGCGAGGCCTGGCACCTCCTCGCCGCGCAGCAAAACGCCACCGGCGGCGAAAACCAGCATTTCTTCGCCGCCCGGCCCGTGCGCGCGCTGCGCGTGAGCGTGCAGGAAAACAGCGGCGCGCCGGCCGCCCTCGCCCGCATCGAAATCAAGGGCGCGGAGGAACAGGCCACCCCCATCCGCCACTATCAGGCCAAAGCACGCAATATCCGCCGCGATCTCTTTCCGATGTGGCTCAGCCGCATGCAGGAGTACTGGACCATCGTCGGCCTGCCGGAGGAGCACCACGAATCGCTCTTCAGCGAGACCGGCATCATCGAACCGTTCAAGAACGCGTTCAGCGTCCAGCCCCTGCTCTGGCTGGGCGGCAAGCTGCACACGTGGGCGGATGTGGACATCGATCTCGCGCTGGCCGACGGCATCCTGCCACTGCCGACGGTGCGCTGGAAAGGCGACGGCTGGCAACTGAAGATGTCCGCCGTCATGGGCGGGCCGGAAAACGGCCGCTACACGGCCGTGCGCTACCGGTTCACCGCGGACGCCACCGTGCCGTCCGATGCCCGCCTGGCGCTGACGATCCGCCCCGTCCAACTCAATCCCAACTGGCAGCACGGCGGCTACAGTCCCATCCGCGAGGGGCGGTTTGAAGCCGCCGCCGACAACCGACCGGCTGCCTTCCTCGTCGACGGCACCCCGCGCCTGCTGCTGCCGACCGCCCCGGCCGCTGTCGGCGCGGCCCCGCTTGCCGCGGGCGACATCGGCGAATACCTGCTGCGCGGCGAACTGCCCGCCACCGCCACCGCCCGCGACGACGAAGGCAAGGTCGGTGCCGCCGCCTGGTTCGACCTGAAGGCCCCCGCCGGAACTCCCACGGATGTCATCACGGTCTTTCCGCTCTATCCCGACGCCGCGCCACCGTCGGGGTGGGGCGCGAATCCCTCCACCGGCTTTGACGCCCTATGGGCGGAGCAGCAGGCATTCTGGACCAAACGCCTGGCCCTGCCGCGCATCGAGATTCCCGAGCCGCGCTTGATCGAGGTAATGAAAAGTAATCTCGCCTACATTCTGATCAACCGCGACGGCCCCTGGTTCAAGCCGGGCCCGCGCAACTACAACCATGCTTGGATGCGCGACGGCGTCCTGACCGGCGCGGCCACCCTGCGCTGCGGTATCACGGCGATGGTCCGCGACTTCATCCAGACCTATTCGACGTACATCCGCCCAGACGGCTGGGTACCGTGGATGATCCTGGAAACGGGCCGGCCCGTGGCCTACAACCCCGATCCGGCCAGCGGCGAAGGCCACGAATACGACAGCCAGGGCCAGTATCCCTTCATCCTCCGCCAGTATCTCGACTACACCGGCGACGAGGACTTCGTCCGCGAAAGGGTCCCCGGCGCCATCCAGGCCATCCGCTTCGCCCGGATGCTGCGCGAACGGCGGATGACCGCCGAATACCGCGACGACCCCGCCAAGCAGGCGTACTA
>JAVEUB010000185.1:2321-6060 GCA_034005785.1 Cloacimonas sp. (SeqCode)
GGCCCGGCACAGCTACTGGGACGGCTTCTGGCTGCTGCGCGGTATCAAGGACGCCATCGTCCTCGCCGACCGCTTCGGCCACGCCCAAGACGCCGCCTGGCTGCGCGAAGAAGAGGAATCCGTCCGCCGCGATTTCTACGCCTCGATGCAGCGGGTTATGCAAGACGCCGGCCTCGAGGCCCTGCCCGGCTGCGTTGAGCTGGCGGACTTCGATCCCACCTCCACCACCATGGGCCTCATGGTCGCCGACGAACGCGACCACCTGCCCCAGCCCCATGGAACCAACACGTTCGACATCTATTGGAACGAACTGCTGGCCCGCATGGAGCCAGGCGGCGCCAAGCTCTACGCGCCCTATGAGGTGCGCAATGCCGATGCCTTCGTGCGCCTGGGCTGGCGCAAACGGGCACTCGAGGCCTTGCGGTTCTTCGTGCGCGATGCCGTCCGCCCCGCCGCCTGGAACCACATGGGCGAAGTGACGCACACCTCCCTGCGCACCCCGGCCTACATCGGCGACATGCCCCATACCTGGGTCGGTGCCGATTACGTCAATGCCGTGCGTTCGCTGTTCGTCTTCGAGGACAACGACTCGCTTGTCCTGGCCGCCGGAATCGATCCTGCCTGGCTCGCCGAAGGCGTGCTCGCGGAAAACTTGCCCACGCAGTTTGGTCCCGTGAGCTACCGCATGCGGCTGATCGACGGCTCGCTGCACATCGATCTGGACGGCAACGCCGCCCCGCCTGGCGGCGTGAGCCTGCCGCTGCCCGCCTCGCTGGCCGAGGTCCCGGTCGTTCTGAACGGCCAACCCCATGCGGTGGAGAACGGCGTCCTGCGCCTGGACCGTATCGGAAACCCATCGTCTTCCGACTCCCGCCGCGGTTCCGAGGCCCGCCGCGATCCTGTCCTTGCCCCGGAAGACCCCCTGGTGCTCGAGTGGCTCAAGCAGGTGCAGGACACCACCACGCCAGAACAGCAGCTCCTCGGCTCCATGCAGGACCAACAGCTCCAGACGTTCAACAACGCCCTGGCCGCCATGGCGTTTATCCTTCATGGCGAAACCGAGCGCGCCGAACGTATTCTCGACTTCTACGCCGCCGCCACCGATCGGGAGACCCGCGACGGGTCCCGGCAGAACTTCTTCGTCGCCGGCGAGCCCCGCGGCTTCTACCAGACCGCGCGCCGCACCGAAGAAAACGGGCAACCCGTCTATCGCGTCGGCGGCATGAACGACCGCTGGATGGGCGATCTCTGCTGGCTGCTGCTGGCCTACCGATACCACGAGCAGGTGGCCGGCAAAGGAAAATACGACGAAATCCAGGGCCTGTTGAGTGACCTCCTGCTGTCGTGGTTCACCCCGGCCGCCCGCAGTCTCGGCGGCTACGTTCAGCACGGCTGGCGCAACGGCGACCGCAACCTGCACGAAGACCACGGCCATCCCGAAGGCAACATCGATGCCTATGCGGTGTTCCAGCTTCTCGGGGAACAGGAAAAGGCCCGCCAGATCCGGCTTTGGCTCGACGCCGCGCTCCACGGCGGCGACCTGCCGCTGGACCTCTATACCTGGCGCGCCCTCGCCTTCGGCCCCGATGCCGCGCCCCTGATGAACATCCCCGACCGCGACCCGCGCTTCCGCAAGACGGTGACGGTCGGCGGACAGCCCGTCACCGGCGTCTGGCACGCGCCCGATGCCGGCATCACCGACAACCTCTGGAACGATGGACTCGGCCACATGGCCTGCGGATTCTATGCCGTCGGTGAACCGGAACGCGGCCACTTTTATGCCAACCAAATGGACCACCTGCTCCGGGACATCGACATCGGCGGCGTCCGCACCCGCGGTATCCCCTACACCCTCAACCGCCGCGGCGGCTATGACTGGGTCGACCCGCACAAGGGCTTCGTCTCCACCGCCGCCTGGTACATCTTCGCCAAGAACCGCTTCAATCCCTTCACCCTGCGCCAGGAGAATTGAGTATGTCCACACTTCAATTCCCTCCGGATTTCGTCTGGGGAACGGCCACCTCGGCGTTTCAAATCGAGGGTGCCACGAGCGCCGGCGGACGCGGCGAGTCCATTTGGGACCGCTTTTGCCGCACCCCGGGCCGGATCGTCAACGGCGACCACGCGGACGTCGCCTGCGACCACTACCACCGGTTCCAGGAAGACGTGGCCCTCCTGGCGGACCTGGGCATCCCGGCCTACCGGTTTTCCATTGCTTGGCCCCGGATCCTGCCCAATGGCCACGGGAAACTCAATCCGCAGGGCCTCGACTTCTACAGTCGCCTGGTCGATGAACTGCTGGCTCACGGCATCACCCCCTGGCCCACCCTCTACCACTGGGACCTGCCCCAGGCCCTCCAGGACCAGGGCGGCTGGCCCGAGCGTGGCACCGCGGAGGCGTTTGTCGAGTATGTCGACATCGTGACGCAAGCCCTGGGCGACCGGGTGCAGCACTGGTTCACCCACAACGAACCCTGGTGCGTGGCGATGATGGGTCACGCCCGGGGCGAACATGCCCCCGGCTGCGCCAGCGGTCCCGCCGCCCTGGCTGCTGCCCACCACGTGCTGCTCTCTCACGGGGCATCCGTCCCGGTGATTCGCGCCAACTGCCCCGGAGCCGAGGTCGGCATCGTCCTGAATCTCACGCCGGCCTATCCGGCCTCGGAGAGCGAAGCGGACCGCCAGGCCGCGCGGCGGTTCGACGGCGGGTTCAACCGGTGGTTTCTCGATCCGATCCATGGCCGGGGATATCCCGCGGACATGGTGGACGTCTATCGCCAGCGCGGCTGGCTCCCGGAGGGCGTCCTGCCCTTCGTCCAGGGAGAAGATTTGGATACCATCGCTGAGCCATGCGACTTTCTGGCCATCAATTACTACACCCGGGCCATTCTCCGCGGCGGAAGTGAAATGGAACAGGGCGGAGAACCGGCAACGCTGCCCCCGCCCGCCCACTCCGAGTGCACTGATATGGGCTGGGAAGTGTATCCTGAAGGCCTGCGCGACCTGCTGATCCGAGTCCACCAGGACTATCGACCCGCCCGCCTGCTGATCGCCGAAAACGGGTGCAGTTATTCCGACGCGCCCGGCCAGGACGGACGTATCCGGGACGAGCGCCGGATCCAATATCTGCGCGATCATCTCGCCCAGGCTCGGCTCGCCATGGCCGAGGGGGTCCCGCTCCAAGGCTATTTCGCCTGGTCGCTGCTGGACAACTTCGAGTGGCAGTTCGGTCACGGACAGCGCTTCGGCCTCGTCGCCCTGGACCCGGCCACCGGACGACGGCTCCCCAAGGACAGCGCGGCATGGTTCGCCCGCCTCGTCGCCTCGCCCGCCACCTCTATTCCCTGAATATTCTTTGGATAATATTTTTTGTATTTCATGCTTTACAAGTCACGCCTCCAGGTGTATGTAATCGTTTACATGATAGATTTTATTGAAGAAATTACTCCCATGCACCCGACCACCAATCCAACATCTGTTTCCGCCAGCACCGGCAGAGACCCCAACGGCTTGGCCCTGCCGTTGGCATACGCGATCTCAGCCTGTGTCACGTCCAGCTTCAGCGATCCCGTTCCCGGCAACGATGCCGACACCCCCCAAACCCAAGTCCCGGGCATCCCCCTGTTGACCCCGCTAGCCATGGCCCTGCTGACCGCCGACATGGCCTATGCCCATAACCGCCAAACCTAAACCGCCTGGAGAACCACAGCATGAACCACCAACGCAACCCGCGCCCCAC
>JAVEUB010000186.1:0-6045 GCA_034005785.1 Cloacimonas sp. (SeqCode)
TCCCCGGGAGTAAGTAAGGTTAGCAGCTCAATCACCTCAGCGCAGCCTACTATAACCTATTACCCTTCTCCTAAAAGCTCCAATGTTATCGGTTTTTATGCTCTGATCGGAGGGAATCTGGGGTTAGATATTCAGGGTTCCAGCGATATCGATGGTATTTTTGAGCCTTACTTCTATTTCAGCCCCGTGGGGATAGATTATGGTTTAAGGCTGCAAGCAGGATACAAAGGCAATTTTCAAATTGAATATCGCAACACATCACGATCCACATCTCTTGTGTTAAGCCCGGAATACACTTCCGATGAAGAATCAACCGGGATGTCTTTGGCTTCGAATCAAATCTTGTTCAAGATAGCTCCCTGGGGTTTCAATCGAAATGATCTGGTTACCTACTTCATGTATGGCATCGGAAGCTCGGATGCCCTAAAATTCAATGAAATAGACCATACAGGCTTTGGGGATGGTACCGTAAACACCTTTGGCATGGAGTTCAGCAAGATTTTCCCTTCCAGTAAAAACGCTCTGATCGGCAATTTAGGAATTACAATGGAGTATGAAACTATCACCTACAAAACCCTTGAAGCAGTGGATGACTACGGTTACCCGATGACAGCACCGCTTGATACTTCAATTGGCACTTTTAGGATTAATTTTAATGCTGGCTTTGGTTTTAACTTTAGCCAAAAAGCCAAACACTAATAGAGGTGAATTATACAGGAGGTTTTGTGAAACTAATTTTAAGGCTAACTTTAACGCTTATGCTGTTGGTATTGCTATCCTGTTCCGCAAACACAATGGTAACCACCAAATCTAATGCCGATTTAGCGGGGATAAACAAGGTGCTCGTGCTAAATGTGGGGCAGATAAGTGAAGATATCGCAACCGGAACGATGACTTATGCAAGAAGAGGAGATATGTCATCCTATAGCCGGGTTATGTCTATAATAGCCAGTGAATGCTTGATTAAGCGTGAAATTGAGAGTGACGTTGATTCGGTTAGCTTTTCTAATTTTGATGTAAAAAAAAGGAACTTAACACTCTATAAGCTGTCCCGAGGAATAGTAGATCCAGCCATTATAGAAGATATTGCCACTTTGGGAGCAACGGATGGAGTAGCAGTATTGAGCATCTCAGTTTACGATAAAATTGGGGTGCAGGGCAGTTGGGATATGAATTCGGGTGCCATTACCTCCAACGCATCTAATACTACTCTGCGTGCTACCATTATAGACTGTAAAACTGCAAGGATATTGTGGCAAAGTGAAGTTTTTGTCCGGCATCCATTTGATCCATATAATGCAGTTTTTAAGAAAGCAGCGAATGATTTGTTCGCTACGCTTATACCCCCTGAAACCAACTTACGAGGAAAAAAATGAAAACAACAGCTATCTATGGTTTATTCCTTCTTAGCCTCTTGCTGTTAGCAGGATGCGCATCCCTTCAACCCCCTTTGTATATCAACCCCGGCTACAATAACAATGAAATTCAGCAAATCACAGTATTGCCTGCCCTTGAAGGAAGGACAGATAAAAGTAAAGATGTATCTATGTTCTCGGACATAGCCAAACCAATTGCCAAACAGATGACATCTAAGAAATACACTGTTACTGCAGTACAAGTTTGCCCTGAAATTGCTAATTTGCTGGAAGTTGACCTCCGTGAACCAGATCCCGAGATGCTTGCCACGTTTGAAAAATATGGAAGATTTGTGGCATTTCCAGTGTTGTTAGACATGTCTTCTAAGGTTAGTTTCGGAAGTAGCGGGAATGCTGAAGTAGCAATGTATATGATGGATACGCAAAATAAATGCCTGGTCTGGAGGGAAAAGGGCATTGGAGCTTGCGGACAAGGCGGATTGGTGGGCATGGCTATGGTGGGAACAATGGCGCACTCAGCGTTAAAAATTGCTGTTGCAAATACCACAAAAAGTCTTCCTGCAAAGGGACAGCCGTTTATCAATGGAGTAAGAAAATAGAAGATTGAGCAATCTTCAATCAGTTTTTTCCCTGCTTGGCAGCTCCCAATTACGGAGCTGCCTTTTATTGACACACCCTAACTATAACTTAATCGACGGTTTAACTCATATTTTTGTCGCTGAAGATGTGCTGTATTCGGTAAGGATTGGTGCGACAAAAATATAAGTCAAACACGCTCCAAGGCTGCCTCACACTTGCCTAAGCCCCTCACTGGGCAGCTCTCACTGGCGAAGCCTCTCACTGCGCAGTTCTCACTTTTTTATTGACACATTGGCATAGCATTATGGTATGGGTTAAAATAGGAAAATTGGGTGAAGATGGATATTATCAGAGCACAGAACCTCAGCAAAGACTACTTTTTGGGCAAGCTTAAAGTTCCTGCCCTGAAAGAGATAAACTTTGGTATTCAAAAAGGGGAGTTTGTAGCAATCATGGGACCTTCCGGTTCGGGGAAAAGCACCTTGATGCACATTATTGGCTGTTTGGATCGCCCTACGGACGGTGAATATTATCTGGATGGCGAGCTGGTATCCGGAATGCCCAAATCTGCTTTAGCCATGGTGCGAAACCGTAAAATTGGCTTTGTGTTTCAGAGTTTTAACCTGCTACCCCACCTTAATGTGCTAAAAAATGTGGAGTTACCCCTGATGTATGGCGGCATGAATGCCCGCAATCGCAACATAAAAGCCAGGGAAATCCTGGCAGGAGTAGGCCTTAGCGATAGATTGAAACATAAACCTACCGAGCTTTCCGGAGGACAGCGCCAACGCGTAGCCATCGCGCGTGCCATAGTGAACAATCCCTCAATTTTGTTGGCAGACGAGCCTACCGGCAATCTGGATTCGCAAGCCGGTGGAGATATTCTGGAGATTTTTAACCGTTTACACCGCGAAGGCAACACTGTTATTATGGTTACTCACGATGCAGCAGTGGCAGAACGTGCCGACAGAATCATTAGAATCAAAGACGGGATGATAGTAAGTGGCGATACCACTATCTGAATCCATCAAAATCGGCCTGGCGGACATCATGATGCGTAAAGTACGCAGCGCAGTTACCGTTATCGGAATCATTTTGGGAGTTATGTGCATCATGGTGGTGTTAGCCATCGTTAGTGGCATGAACAAAAGCACTATGGCCTGGATGCAGGAACGGGGTGGACTTAGCAAAATTGAGGTGCACCGTAACTGGGATTACGATTTTTCCAAGGGTGGAAATGCAAGTTTCAGTCTTAAAGAAATTCGTTATATCGATTCCCTTATACCTGAGGCACAAGCTTTTAACCCGAAAATTGAACGCTGGAACCTGGTGCTAAGCTATGGCCAATATACCCATGAAGATATGGTGATGGGTGTGATGCCCGATATGACCAAGGTGGACGAATGGAGTGTGGGCAAGGGCAGATTTATCAAAGATCTCGACATCAGTGAAAATGGCAATGTGATTGTGCTTGGCTCCACGGTGGCAGAAGATCTGTTCGCAAACCGCAACCCCTTGGGTGAAAGTGTTAGCCTGGCAGGACAGAAGCTGATGGTTGTGGGCGTGATGACTCGTCGCTATATGAAACCCCAGGGTGGAGGATCAGCTTTTACTGATAACCAATTGGAGTACCTTAACGAACAAAGTTTTATCCCTATATCCACCATGCTAAACAAAATAGAACCAGAGGCAGAGATTAACGAATTGGAGATAAAAGCCAGCAGCCCTGAAACAGCCATAGACCTGCGGAAAAATGTGGAGAACATAATCCTGAATCTGAAATCCGGCAAGAAAGTATTTGAAGTAAGCTCTGCCAAAGAAGAGATGGAACAGATGAAACAGAACTCCATGATCTTTTCGGCAATCTTTGTTCTTATTGCAGTAATCTCGCTGCTGGTGGGAGGAATCGTAATTATGAACATCATGCTGGCAGCAATCAAAGAACGCACCCGGGAAATAGGGGTACGCTTAGCGATTGGGGCACGGGGCAGAGATATATTTCTTCAGTTTCTGGTGCAAACCGTGTTGATCACCACTTTGGGAGGACTTTTGGGAATAATTTTGGGCTATGCCATTCTGGCACAAGTGGGCAAATTCTTGCAGATCAGTGTGGTGGCAACCGTGCAGATGATTTGGGCAGCACTTACAGTATCTGTGGGTGTGGGTCTGTTGTTTGGCGTGCTTCCGGCAATCCGGGCTGCCAGGCTTGATCCTGTAATTGCCCTAAGGGAGGAATAAATGGGCAAACAAAAACAGCAAACCAGCTTGCCACACCGCATTTTCATGTGGCTAAATTCTTATCTGCGCGTGGCGATGATTGATATTTACACGGTTTATCTCTATATTGTTACTCCCGATCGCCGTAAGCAAGCGCTGCGCAATGCATATGAATTTGGCCGTGTCTTCTATGCCAGATTCTCTTCCGAAAGTGTGCTGAAAGAATCTGGCAGCTTAACCTACATCTCTCTGTTGGGTTTCGTGCCTTTCTTCACATTTTTGGTGATGATCGCTCCGGATTTGCCTTTCCTGAATCTGGCGGACAAGTTTAGGGAAGTGGTTGCCAAAAACTTTATTCCCGGTTCGGCAAATGCGATTAACAGCTTTATGGAAGATATGATTGTGCGGCGCAAAGTAGGTTTTAACATCTTCAATTTCGTAATTCTGCTGGTATCATCCTATTCCCTCTTCAGGGTTATCCGCAATACGTTCGACCGCATTTTAAGCATGCAACTAATTGTGGCGCAGGATCTTCTTACGCAAGTGGTAAAGTTCTTCGGCACGATAGTGTTTGGGCTGATTATCATGATCGTGCTGTTTTCCAGTAGTTCAGTGCCTCTTATTTCACACCTGCTGAAATTGCCGGTGCTACGCTTGATCCTGATGATCGTGCCTTTTATCCTGCAATTTTTGGGCTTGATGTCTTTGTATATGCTGCTGCCTTCGGTTAAAATCAGGCGTTCTTCCCTGTTTAGGGGTGCATTTTGGACAACTTTGGTGTGGGTGCTGGCAAAAAGCTTATTCGATGTTTACATCTACAATCTTACGAGTGTGCAGGCAGTTTATGGAGTTATGGCTGCGTTGCCGATCTTCCTGATGTGGATATATATAAATTGGGTTATAATCTTAGGGGGAATAGTGCTGGTAAGCGTAATCGACAGCCAGGATAGCAGAGAACTAATCCGCAAAGAACCACGGAGAGTTGTGCGCATTACCCTGGAGATGTTTACCGACCAGAAGCTGAATCAACGCCTGGAAGGGTTGATGACAAAGAAAGATTTGAAAATACTCGCCGATACTATAACTGAGGAAGAAGAGCAATGACAAAGTACGCTTTGATAAGTGTTTGGGACAAAAGCGGAATTGAACATCTGGCTATTGAACTGGAAAAGCTGGGCTATGCAATCCTGTCCACTTCCAACACTGCCAAGTACTTAGCAAAGTTTTGCCCATCCCTGGTGCAGGTTTCGGAGATCACCGGTTTTCCCGAGATTTTGGATGGACGGGTTAAAACGTTGCATCCGGTAATTCAGGCTGGAATCCTTGCCGACCGTAGCAATCCTAATCATGAAAACACCCTGGCAGAGCATAAAATAGAGCATATCGATATCGTGGTGGTAAATCTGTATCCCTTTGCGGCAGTTAGCAAAAGGGAAAATGCCAGCCATGCCCAGATAATCGAAAACATCGATATCGGCGGGCCCACACTTATTCGTGCCGCAGCCAAAAACTACGCTCATGTAGCAGTTTTAACCGACCCGCAAGATTATCCCCTTGCTCTTGAGCAGCTAAAACAGAGTACTTGCCTAAATGCGGATTTCAGCCGCTATCTGGCACAAAAAGCCTTTGCCAAGGTAAGCGCCTATGATGCAGGCATTGCAGCATATTTTGCCGCACTAAGCGGCGAACGGCAAATACCGCAGGAAATTACTCTTTCCTGCCCATTGCAAAGCCCTTTGCGCTATGGCGAAAACCCACATCAACAAGCTGGTTTTTATGCAAATAAACACCCCGGATGGCAGGTTCTGCATGGCAAAGAGCTGTCCTTTAACAACCTGCTGGATATCGATGCTGCTTTAAAAGCCATCAGGCT
>JAVEUB010000187.1:0-6026 GCA_034005785.1 Cloacimonas sp. (SeqCode)
TATGTTACATACCTGTCTTTTGTGACCCGCTTAGAAAAGTTTTCCTTGCCAACCGCAGTGACTTTGAAAAAAGTGGATACTTAAAAGGGTTTCATTCCAGCAGTTTTCGACCTAATTTCGACCTTCCAACCCTCAAGCCTTCCCTGCTTGAAGGCGTTAATCACATATTAATCAAGCCTTAATCAAGCGTTAATAATTAAGGCTTGATTAAGGCTTGATGGTCACTTGATTAAGAGTTCGTAGCAAGGAGAAAGTTGCCACTTAAAGAAAATTGCCAAAGATAAATTCCAAAGAAATATTCCAAGAAATAATCCAAAATGCTTACGGGGATTCCAACGTGGAAGCCACGGAAAAATTTCCTGCGTTGACGCAAGAACTCTTGCATACAAAGCTCTCACTTTTTTGGCTCAATAATTGCATTAGTTTTGGGTAACAAAAGTTAACTGAAAAAGGATAGAAACATGAAAAAAAGTTTTCTCTTTTTACTGGTGCTGATAGGCTTACTATCAGCATTATCAGCAGTGCCACGAGAACTTGTGATTGTGGAAATTGGCACCGGAACATGGTGTCAATATTGCCCCGGAGCTGCTATGGGAGCAGATGATCTGATCGCTAACAATCATCCCGTAGCCATTGTAGAAAACCACAATGGCGATTCGTATGCTAACACCTATTCCAATGCACGGAATTCGTATTATGGTATAAATTCATTTCCGACTGCCGTGTTTGATGGAGGAACTCCCTCAGCGGGTGGATCAAATACCGCTTCTATGTATTCCAACTATCTTCCCAAAGTTAATGCCCGCTTAGCAATTCAGTCTCATTATACTTTAAGTGCAACCGGCGCAAATAGCGGCAATAACTACATGGTAATCGTCAATATCGCAAAACCGGAAACCGATGCCAATACTAACCTGGTGCTGCATAGCGCTATAACGCAATCCAACATTACGCAATCCTGGCAGGGCCAGACCCACTTGAATTTCGTGAACCGCCTGATGATGCCCAGCCAGACTGGTACTCCGGTTAGCTTAAACACCGGTGAGCAAACTTCTGTAGCTTTGAGCTTTACAACAGATGCAGCCTGGCCATTAGCCAATCTTGAGCTGGTAATCTGGCTGCAAAACACCGTGACCAAAGAAATCCTGCAAGGAAAGAAATATGCTTTGAATGCTCTTCCGGCAGGGCAACAAGTTTCCACAGATATGTTGATTTTCCCCGATACTTCTGTAAATACTACCAATATCATGCCGCTCACTCTGGCGAATTTTGGTAGCTCAGTAGTAACCGGAACGATAAGCAGTGATAATCCCGCTTTTACTACCAATATGCCAACATTTACGCTACAACCTGCTTCATCCAGTACGGTTAATGTAATTTTCTCGCCCACAACTGCTCAAGTTTACAATGGCAGCTTAACTGTTAACAGTAATTTCCCCGATAACCCGTCAATTGGTGTGTTGGTGAGTGGAACTGGCTTTAGCAATACCCCTCCTCAAGCCACAAATGTTGGCACTTCTGGAGTACCGGTGCTGTATCAGAGGTTAACAGGTACATACAATTTCAGTGATCCCGAAGGCCATTTTGAAGGCAGCACAATGCTTAAATGGTACCGCATGGTAAATGGTACACCCACTCTTATCGCTGGCGCTAATGCTGCTACTTACCAAATAGTTGAAGCTGATGTGGATAATACCATCGCCTTCGAAGTTACGCCTATTGACTATTATGGACTTGCCGGAACCCCTGTAATGAGCAGCCCCTCATCCACGATTATCCCCTTGCCGTATCCCCAAAATTTCACTGCTGTGCTCAATCCTCCCGAAAACGTAGTTTGCACGTGGGAAAAACCTCAGTACTTTGATGGCCGTGGCTTTATTGGTTATAATTTGTATCGTGATGGCTTGAACATTCAAACGATCCTCAATCCCAATACACTTACTTTCACCGATACTTATGTGAACAATGGAACGCACGAGTACTGGATTTGTTCGTTGTTCAACGATCCCTCGTATATGTCTAACCCTTCACCGATTGTGGTGGTAGTAGTGGGTGTAGCTAATGATGATCAAGTGCTTACCCCTGTAAACAGAGTGTCTGTGCACCCAAATCCCTTTAATAACATTGCCAGCTTTGAGATTTCCACCAAGGCAAATCTGTCCACAAACCTGGAGATATACAACCTGAAAGGGCAATTGGTGAAAAGCATGAACATTATCACCGATAATACTGGAAAGGCACAATTCGTGTGGAATGGCCTCACCAATAGCGGCACTCCCGCGATAAATGGGATGTATCTATACCGTTTAACCGGTGGTACGAAAACCATTAGTGGAAAATTAATGCTGCTGAAATAGTGTAATTATGGTTAACTGGTTAATAAGTTAACTGGTTAACAGGTTATCTGCCGCCCTGGATGTTGAATCCGGGGCGGTTTTTTTCGACAGATTAGAAAGGCAATAGAACGCAGATGACGCTGATTGTTATGATTTTCATGATTAAGAACTACGCTGCGCATTGTAAAAAGACTTACCGCTTACCACTTACCACTTACCACCAAACCCAGACAAAAAAAATTGCGGGCACCTTTTAACAAGGCACTCGCAAATGGTACAGTGCGATAAAGAAACCTTTAGTCTATATAATCCTTTTCTTCCAAACACAAATTTTCGATTTCCTCACGAATATGTTTTAAATTTTTCTTCACTTCAGCCCAATCGCAGAAATGATAATCATCTGTTACATCTATTATTTCTCTTCCCTTCATGCGAATCGTGAATCCTATCAAGTTAGTATCAATCGTTTTGGGATTTTTACCTAAATCACGTACAGTCGATACGCTGGATATCATGCTGGTATCTATCAATTGACCACTGGGTAACTTGTAAATCATATTCTCAACCTCACTTGCTATGATTAGCGCACGATATTTGTACATTAAATAACCGTCAAGCTTTATTTCACAAATCAGGGAAACATCTTCTGTATGCAGCAGATTCAATTTGCTCACTCCATGAAATGGATTAGCCTGTTCTATATACCTTTGGAGAATTATTATGAAAGAAAAACTAAATGACATCTTCCATGAAATCAAAGCACGTCATGATTGCGTGCTTGGAAGTCGTGCATTCCACGATGTAGATTCCTGGAGGAACCGCACCGAAGATAAAGACGTGATGCGTTCTGAATTTGCCGTAGATAGAGACCGCATTCTATATAGCGGAGCTTACCGTCGCTATCATGGTAAAACACAAGTGTTTTCGTTCACCAATTTGATAGATGAAGAGATGACCAATCGCAATCTGCATATTGCCTATGTATCGCAGATATCCCGCACTATCGGCAAATATCTTGGCTTAAACACAGAGATGATTGAAGCCATCGCCTTGGGTCACGATTTGGGGCACTGTCCCTTTGGTCACGATGGCGAAAAAGCGCTTTCCGAATGCTGCGTTGCCAATGGGATTGGGCACTTTCACCATAATATAGAAAGTTTACACATAGTGGATTATATCTCCCGCAAAGGCCGTGGCTTGAACCTTACTTTTCAGGTTCGGGATGGAATTATCTCCCATGATGGCGAAGTGCACAATGCTAAGTTGAAACCTCAAACGGATAAAACTGAAGCCGATATTGATGCATTTATCGCAGCCAAAAAATCTGGGGTAAATGCTCAGTGGATGCCCGCAACCCTGGAAGGATGCGTGGTGCGGATTACCGATACTATTGCTTATATCGGGCAAGATATAGAAGATGCGATCAGATATAATATCCTTTCCAGAGATGAATTACCTGCAGAGCAGGTTGCATATTTGGGCAATACCAATAGCCAGATCATTGAAACGCTGATAAAAAGCGTGATTGTAAATAGCTATGAACAAGATTGGATAGCCTTTGATTCCGTTACATCAGAGCATTTGCTAGAACTGAAGAAATTCAATTACAAACGCATCTATACCGATGATAACGTGAAACAATCCAATGAGATTATCTACCGCACAATGCACATAATGTTCGCTAAATACTTGCATGATATTAAAGTAAACAACAAATCTTCCAAAATATTCAAGCACTTTTTAGATCACAAAAACCCGGAATATCTTGCCCGCTATACCCCTCCCGAATGGGTGAGAGATTATATGGCGACGATGACCGACCGCTACTATAATGAAGAAATAAAAGACTATATGCTTCCCTGGAGAGGATAGGAACACTGACTTTAGAGCTTGTGCGAATCCGGTGTTCAACGGTGAAGCGAGTATGGCTATAGTTTATAGCTTTCTCTAAATGTAAAAAATAAAAAGACACACTAAAGGAGTCCAAATGAAAAAAATCATATTCTTAAGCGTTTTGGTAGGATTAGTTACTATTGCAATGGCTTTGCCGAGAACGCTTGTAGTAGTAGAAATAGGTACCGGAACATGGTGCCAGTATTGCCCCGGAGCTGCTATGGGAGCAGATGATCTAATCGCCAACAATCTACCCGTAGCCATTGTAGAAAATCACAATGGCGATCCTTATGCTAACACCTATTCCAATGCACGGAATTCATATTATGGCATTTCAGGATTTCCAACTGCCTTTTTTGACGGCTTGAACCCCTCTGAAGGTGGCTCTAACAACCAATCTCTGTATTCTAATTACCTACCTAAGGTGAACGCCCGCATGAATGTAGCTTCTCACTATTCTATCTCTGCCACAGGATCAATCTCAGGCAACACCATTAGCATCCAAGCAACTGTTAACAAGCCAGAAGCGGATGCCAATACAAACGTGGTGCTGCATTGTGCAATTACAGAATCCCACATTAATCAATCCTGGCAGGGACAAAGCCACTTGAATTTCGTAAATCGTTTGATGCTACCCAATCAATATGGCAGCCCGGTTAGCTTGGCTACAGGAGCACAGCAGACTTTTACCCTTACAGGTGATTGGAGCAGTACATGGAATTTGAACACCTCTGAAGTTATTTTGTATTTGCAAAACACAACAACGAAAGAAATCCTGCAAGGCGCAAAATACACTTTACCAGGACTGTTAGGGGTAAATCCCGTTTCTGCAACAGAGCTTACATTTCCCGATGCATATGTGGGGGGCAGTAAGCAATTGCCCTTCACCCTGAACAATTTCTTTAGTGGCACGATTTCTGGTACACTAAGCTCAAACAATCCCGTTTTCTCGCTCCCGCAAACGAATTTCACCATAGCACCCTATCAGTCTATCACCCTGAATGTGGATTTTTTTCCCACTGCTGCGCAGACATATAATGGAAGCTTGACTATCAACAGCAATCTCCCAGGGTTTAATCTGGTGACTCTGCCTATGAACGGAACCGGCTTTATTAATACCCCTCCTTCCGTTACTAATGCAGTTATAACAGGGCCTCCAGTAATCTTTCAGGAACTAAGTGTAAGCTATGATTTCAACGATACTGATGGCAATACTGAAGGGACAAGCCAATATCAGTGGATGAGGATTATAAACAACACCCCCAATCCCATTGATGGAGCTTTACAGCCAGTTTACAGCGTTCAAATTGAAGATTTGGGTTGGAAGCTCGCCTGTCAGGTTACCCCGCTTGATCAGCATGGTATGGCTGGAAATGCCATTATGAGTGCATATAGCGCTACCATTGTAGAGTTACCTTCCCCCCGCAATCTTACCGGCTATTTAAGTGGGGCTAACTCGATTGTGTTGAACTGGCAAAAACCCATGTACTTCGATGGCAGAGGCTTTGTGGGATACAGGCTGTACCGTAATGGCAGCACCCTTACCAATATCATGAACACGAGTAATTTAACTTACACGGATAGCAATATCCCGGACGGAACAATGGCCTACTATGTTGTAGCTATATTTAGTAATCCGCTCAATTTCTCCGATCCTTCCAATACTGTAACGATCACTGTAAACGTGGCGAGTGATGATGAATTAGCTCCTGTGCTGGCAAGCGTGAGAGTGTATCCTAACCCCTTTAGCTCGGTGATTAACTTTGAGATCGCCAGTAAATTGAATAACCCCACAGA
>JAVEUB010000188.1:0-6025 GCA_034005785.1 Cloacimonas sp. (SeqCode)
ATTGAAGTGGATGATAAATATGATGTGATGGATAAGGATGGAGTTTGGATTAGAGTTGACAAATAAAATAACTATGGGAGGTGTTTTTATGTCAAGTGTATTATTGGTTTTCTGTATTAGTTACTTTGTATCATTCACACTTTTCTATTCATTGGGAATGGTGTGGATGGGGAGGAAGGGAAGTGAAACAAAAGGCAAAGTGGAGAACTGCCAAAAATGAACGTAGCAGGGAAGGAACTACACGAAAGGGATTCAAAAAACCCTTTATGGAGTATGGAACCCTTGAACGATTCAAGGCACAAAAAAGGGGAAAACGATATGGGCAAGGTGTTATTGAAAAAAGGGGATAGTGCCACACCCGAAATGTTCCTGAATAAATTTGAATTGGGAATGTTGGGTTCACAAAATGACAACTTGCGGAAAATGATATTGAATCGGGGTAAGGTGTTTTCTACCCTTCACAACTTGTGGACTATCTACAATCCCAAGGAAAAGGAAACCCATATCATAAGTGAAGGTGAATGGGATACCAAGTCAACCGAAATTCTTATGAAAGGATTTGGGTTCACCCTTGAGGAATCAAACCGATTGAAGGGGCAATATTACGAAAAACTACGGGGAGGAATTTATTATGAAACGGAATGAAATCAAAACTAAAACATTACCCACATATCAAAATTGTGTTGGGCCAAGGTGGAATTTCAAAATGAAAATCAAAGGGAAAAAGAATCGTGCCAAAATCAAACAATGGATGGAAAAGGAATTTGGCATTGATAGTGATACCTTTGAAAACTTTATAAATTATTACGGGAGGAAATAACTATGGGAAGGAAACCCACAAAGGAAAAGGAAATCGGGGAGAAGGTGAAAAGGTTGAAATCTTTTGGGGCTGTCGGGCATTTCAAAAGGGCAAATATCATTTCACGCAAAAAACCAAGGGGGAAAAAATAATGGAAATTAAAACATATGATTCCATTATGGAAGATTATCAAACCCTTGTGAATCACCTTGGATGGATTCAAAGGGAACGAATCAGGGATATTCTATTCAATCGGGAAGGGGATTATATCATAAGGAAATCCGAAAAGGATATTATGAATATCACCCCCGATGAAGAAAAGGAATTATCGGGAATGTTGGATGATGTAATTGAAAAACTATTTGATACTATGGGAGGAAACTAAAATGAGTAGAAAAAGTGTTTATGACAGGATTGCAGAGGCGCAAAAAAAAGGTGTGTTTGAAGGAACGATGGCGGCACAAGGGAAAAACATAAGGTGGTTCAATGATGAATGGTTTGAAACTAATTCATTAGAGGAAATCACAAAAACCTTGAACCAGGATGAATACACTTATTATAGAGAAAAAGTAAATAGTGTTCAAACGAAGGAAGGGAATGAAATGTATGAAAAGGAAAGGAACCGAATTAATGAATCACTTTCCAAAAATCAGGAACATTTTGAACACTATGTGAAACTTTGTATTGATAAACAAGCAAGGTTCCCACAACCCAATAGGGTTCCTGAAGATAAGATAAGGCAGGATATCAAACACCTTGTAGGGAATCCCATGACGGGTGATTATTCCTACCTTGAAAAACTGAAGGAATATGCAGGCGAGATTGAACAAGGAAATTCCCCTGATGTAAAGTTGGGGGAATAACACTTCCCATAGTGGGTGAATCAATGGGGATAGTGAATAGACCCCATGAATGGCAGGGGATATGGGTTATGATTTTTCCCGTCCCCATGTCGTCCCCATTGGTTCACTTTATCATTGGGAAAAAACCTTGTGTGATATAATATTACTATGGGCTTGACAATGGAAATCATAGAATCTAAAATAAACTTGGGAAGGATGGGGGTTGCTCCAATATTGAATGGAAGTCAAGCCCCATTCAATACAACCCCTATTCTTCCCTGCCATTGTGGAGGTGGCGCAAATGAAACAAAACAAAACAAACACCCCCAATAATCTATTGGGGAAAAACAATCAAAAGGAAAAGGGTGAAGGGGATACGTCTATTCACCCGAAGGGAAAAACTACTATGGGAGGAAATAAGGTTATGGGAAAGGAATTGAAAAAGGGAAAAGGAAAATGGAAGGGCAGGGATTATGTTTATGGACACATTCAAAAGGAATGGTATATTGATGTTCCACATTCAGGAATTGGGTATTTACTTTCAATTGTTTGTGGAATCCCCACAATTGAATTTGACAATGAAAAAACATTATTCTATCGTCTTGATGATGTTATTGAATGGTATGAAAAGGAATACAAGGAAACGGGTGATAAGGTTTGTTTATTCAATCTAAATGAAATCAAAAGGGATAAGGTAAAATTGGATAAAATGAACAAAGGGAAATTGGGGAGTAAGTAATATGAACACCGATACATTGAATAAGATTCACCTTCAAAAGGTGTTAGATGAATTTGGATACAATCGGGAATTGAAAAAATCAATGAAATGCCTTTTCCCTGAAAATCACAAACATGGGGATAATAAACCTTCAGCAGGATACAAGGAAAGTAAAAACACTTTTTATTGTCAATCTTGTGGGGCGTCATTAAACCCCGTGAACTTCATCATGAAGGAATTGGGTTGTGATGTTAGTGGGGCATTGAAATGGGGTGAGGAACATTTCGGGAATAATTCAATTGAACATAATGTGAATGTTACTATTCCCACAAGTAATGAAGGGGATAATACCAAGGGAGATAATGAAACAATGGACGAAATAAAACCTAATTCCAAATTGTATGAAATGATTTTGAAAAAGGGTGTGTTATTTGAAGATGATTATAGGGGGATAAGGAAGGAACTATTGAATGAACTTGGGATAAGAAAGGGGTTCAAAAATTACTTGAACACCCTTCCCAATAAACCTAACACAATTCAGGCATTGAAGGATTGTGGGGTTGTATGTGAAAATGAAAAAGGAATTGAATGGTTCATCCTGAAGGGTTATGATATTATTATCCCTTATTATACCAATGGGAAAATAGTGAACCTTCAAGGGGCAAATTCAACTTATCGCAAAAGGAAATATTTTTTCCTGAATGGGATTGAACGCCCATTATTCAATGCAGACATAATGAAGGATATGGGGCAAGGTGAAACACTATGGGTTGTGGAAGGTGTGTTTGATTGTCTATCCCTTTTGAATATGGGTGAAAAGGCAGTTGGATTGCCAGGTTCAAAAGGTTCCTTTCACAAATTCAAACACCTTTTCCAAGGGTTCAATATCAAAACCATTTTGGATAATGATGGTGAAGGTGGTGCAGGTGAACAATTGGGAAATGAAATGATTGAATCGGGGTTGAATGTTCAAGTGTTCAAATGGAAAGGGAAACGAAAGGAAAAATTTGATATCAATGATTTGATACAAGTGAAGGAAATAAAAACAATACGTGATGTATTGGATGAAGTTGAAGAATATGGAACCAAGGCATATGGGTTCACCGATAGACTTTTGCGCCACAAGGAAACGATGTTGAGAATGAAAAAGGGGCAATTGAAAGGATATCGGTTGAATCAATTTCCTTCCATTGAATCTTCAATAAGGGGTGTTCAATCAAAGGGGGTTTGGCTAATAGGGGGGAGAACCAATATCGGCAAGACGGGTTTTTCGGTTTGTGTGGCATTGGATTTGGTTGAATCAAACCCCGATATGAAAGTGATTTATATTTGTTTGGATGATACCGAAGGTGAAACTATCAATAGGATGATTGCCCATATTGGGGAGGTTTTCATATGGGAAAGTGATATCAATACTGATATCAAGGATATTGAATCAAAAAAGGAAATGGCATATCAAACCCTTTCTGAATATGGGAAGGAAAATAGATTAGATGTTGTGGATATTGATACCATTGGTTGTGATTTGAAATCAATCCTTGATTACATAAAAGAAAACAAAAGTGAAAAAACGGTTGTGGTAATAGATGGGATGAATAACATTGAATCAAATGAAAGGGAATCCCTGCGCCATGACGATAAAGTGGGAAAGGAATTGAAAAGGTTTACCGTAACGAATAACTTATCATTGATTGCCACTTGTGAAATCAGGAAATCGGCAGAAGGAACAAGGGCAACCACAACCGATATCTTGAATAAAAAAACAATCACAACTGATGATATCAAAGGTTCCGTAGGTTTGGCGTATCATGCAAACGTCATTTCAGGATGTTGGGCAGAAGATGTTGACTTTTCAGACCCCGACAAAAACGAAGTGGAATGGAACATATCCTTTTTGAAAAACAAGTGGGGCAAAGGTAAAGGAACCTTGACAATGAGATACCACAAGTATTGGGTGAAGATGAATGAAAAGGGATGGAAGGGGCGCAAGACGAAAAAGGAAAAGGAAATTGAAAAGGTGAATGATGATATACTTGATATCAATATGGATGTGGATATGGATACCTTGGATGAATTGAGAAAAAAGGCAGGGATATAAAATGGATAAGGAAAAGGATGAATTGAAAGGTTATTCCCACACGGATTTGAAAATTGATATTGGGGAAAGTGGGATATCGGGGGTTGTGGTGGAAATCCTTTCAGGTGGAATGAAACCCCCTATAGAGGAAATAGAAGATGAACCCATACACATAATCCCTTGGAAGGGATATGCAAAATATTCACCCGATATATCACAAAGTGTAACACCCGTTTTCTTCACCCGCCAATTTTCGGATTTGGATAAGGATACAATATCAAAGGTGAAAACCTTTGGGGAAATACAAGTGGGGGAAGAAAAGAAAAGGGGGAAAAGGTTTGGGAACTCTATTGAAGATAAAAAGGAATTGAAAAAATTGTATATTGAAGGGGATAAGGAAAACAAGGGATATTTGAAGGTGATTGATAAAAAGGATGAATCAGGAACCATATACAAAAAATATGTGCCTGAATATGATGTGTTTATCGGGGTAACTGAAAAATCAAAGGAACTTTTAACCGAATCCCCCCACAATTCAGAAGTGTTCCATGCAGTTTACAGGATAACATATCGTTATGTTTTGGGACAAATTCAAAAAGGTTTGGATGAAACAAATGATTTTCATTATCCTATTTTTGGGTTCACAAGGATATCAATAAAAAAGGATGATATCTTCAATGAACTTGGATGGGATAAAAATGACAGGTGGGCAAGGAAAATGGTTGACAATGGATTGTATTACATGCGGAAAGTGAGTATGAAATTTGAATGGGTTGACAAAAAAAAGGGAATGGATTTATCACCCTTTTTCATAAACTATGGAACAAGTGAAGATGGAACCATAGTATTTTCCGCAAACGAATTTTATTTCAGGGGGGTTGAAAAACACATATTACGAAAAATCAATGAAATCAAAAAAGGTGAATCAATTGCAATGAACAAAGGTTCCCTGCCCCCCTATGTATCGGAGGAACCATTCATTGAAGGCGAATCCCCTGAATCACACCAATTGAAAATGTTTATCAAAACTTGGTTAGTGGATGAAGGGAAAACCGATATGAAGAATTATCAAACACATATTCCCGTTGAATCCCTTGTGGTTGCAATCGGGGGTGATTTGGAGGATAGAAAACACATTGACCGAAGGATTGATAAACTTTCGGCAACCTTGGATGAAGTGAAGGAATCGGGGTTCTATGATTCATATTCCCCGAAGATTGACAAGGGATATGGAAGGTTGGGGAAATCAATCAAATTCAAAAGGGGCAAATAAAAGGGATGGGTTTATTATCAAATGAAATGGGCAAAAGGAAGGAACCTTAGGGCAGTTTCCCCCCCTCTATCCTGCCCTTCACCCTTGGAACGAAAGTGGGGATTTGCAGGAACGAAAGTGGGGATTTGCAGGAACGAAAGTGGGGATTTTAAAAAATTCAAAAATGCCTGAAAACGCTGTTATATCGGGCATTTCCGCAAATTTTGCCCTTCACGGATTTCCCCTACTGTAACTGTAACCCCTAAGACGGGTTTTTCGGGGGGTTTGGGACCCCCCTCAAACCCGAAGAAAAGATTCCCATTGATAAAAGAATCCC
>JAVEUB010000189.1:0-5966 GCA_034005785.1 Cloacimonas sp. (SeqCode)
TTACCCTTTAGCGCAGTAGCAGTGATGGGAATAAGCTCGTCCTCAGCTCCAGAACCGGGGGTAAGGTAAAAATTCGCAGTGGTAGCCTGGTTGGCAACTACAGTCACGCCTTCTTCTGTATGCGATACAAATCCCGTTTTAGAGGCGGTAACATCGTAAACGCCAATAGGTAGCTGGATATTGAATGCACCCACGCTATTGGTTGTGGCATTAAAACTACCGGTTGTAACGCTTGCCCCGGCTATGGGAGCACTGTTTGTACTGTTTCGCACAACACCGGATATAGAGCCATTTATCACTTGTTTTTGCAAGATGTTAGAGAAACTTGGCACGGAAATCACATTTGAGGTATAAACTGCTTTCGTTGCCCAACGGTATGTGCCATTTGCCAAATTCACCCAGCTTGGGTCTATGGTGGAAAGCATGTTTATCGGTTCGGTATTCAGAGGTGTCCAGCTTGCTTGATTGCTCTCCTGACCGGGGATTAAACGCCACAGATAGTAGCCAATCAGGGCACGGGTTTTGATCCTTGCTCCAGAGTTTGAGGAAGCGTTCAGGCTTGGCAAGGTTGGTATAGGTGCAGTTAACAGAGTAGCTTTGGAATTGCGCAGAGGAGCAGGAACAGCGCTACCGCGATTATTAGCTGTAGCCCCTCCAAATCGGTTAAGCTGCGAAGGAGTGAAACGCACTGCAGTAACAGCATTGCCAATATATATTTTATCCATAAACCACACGTACCACATTCCGTCATTGGTTGGCGGATCCTCTGCCTGCCAGGCTATCTTCAGTTGCATGCCTTCATACATGCTAAGATCTATATTAATTGGCGAAGCATAGTAGTTCCAGCCACCCATCTGTGCGGATGCATCCCACAGGATTGTCCAGGTGTTACCATTATCGGTGGATAGTTTTACGTAGTAATGATCTCCGTTTTCTGAGCCAAGAAACACATAGGCATCAAAATTCAGATACGCAGAAGGAGGACAGTTGAAGGTGGGAGTAACCAACCATTCATCCTGGTGTTCATAGCTCCACCATAAACCCGCTTGCAGATTGCCTTCCGTAGGCAAAACCGGTAGCGCATTAACAGTTACCGAACCGAAATGGCACCAGGTGGGGTTCACGCCACTGGTTGGGGCACCGGTATTGATTATTACCTGAGCCCAACTAACAGGCGGAAATACATCCCCCTCAAAGCTCTCCACCACATCCAGAGCTGTGGGGTCTGGGGCTTGCCAGCTAAGGTTTACTTCAGTGTTGTTTTCGATAATTTCGCCATGAAGCAAGCGCGGAGCATAAGCCACTTCGTTTAAAGTGATTGTGCCCAAGCTATAGTTTGTGCTGCCTAAATTTATCGTTCCGGCATGATTTTGATATCCGGGGCAGACAATGGTGAAGGCATATTCGTTACTGCCATACACGCTGGGGATATTAAACACGCCCGCAGCATTGGTGTTGGCTGTGTAGTTTTCATAACCGACCAAGTGGATTCCGGCTCCGTTTAACCCGGCAGAAGTATCGCTGCCGATAATAGTGCCGCTTACATTTACCATTGCCATTTGCTGCATGGTGATGTTTTGGGTAATGGTTTCATCTTCTGGTATCACCACCTGTTGGTTATAAGTAACATAGCCATGATGGGAGAAACTGAACTGATAGGTTTCGGCTACGATATTAATAATGCTATAATGCCCTGCCGCATCTGTTGTAGTAGTGTAACCACCTGTAGAGGAAGCTATTGCCACTCCTGAAAGAGGTTGATTTCCAGCTCCCAGCACTGTTCCATTTATATGCCCCACTCCACCAGGTATCATGAAGAAACTGGTTTTTGGGAAAAAAGCCATCGCTGTTCCTTCAGGTGGGCTTGCAGGATCAAAATCCGTATCGTCAGAATAGGCAGTTAGCGCACGGGATTGAGCTAAATCTTGCGTTTGGAACACATCCTGGTAGCTATAGAATTGCGTGTCCATCGGGCGTTCCACCATTACTACCAGATTCTGGCCATTTAAGTACAGATACGGAGTACTGAAGGGTATATGAATCAGATTCTGCCCGCTGGGGTAGTTTACTGTTCCGCTAAACACCTGTGTAAGCTGCGTGGAAGGAATCCAACCTGCGCTAAGATCCGCCTGGGTTGTAGTGCCTATCCATACGTTAGTGGGCATACTGGGTAAATCGCTAACAAAGTTATTATAGAAACCAATCTCGGTGATGGTGCCAATAGTGTTGCTAAGCTCCGCTGGATAATACATACACTCGAACAATGAATTCTGATAATACATGTCCACAGGCATGCGGCCTGTACCAGAACCATCACCGATAGTAAACAATACTAATCCTTCAGGCTGAACAAAAACTGACATATTGGGGCTTTGGTCGTTCAGATTGTTTTGGTCACCCACCAAAATCACTTTGGCATAGATTGTGGCAACACCTTCTGTGGCAGGAGTCCAGCCTACTGGCACCATTACTGTTTGCCCCGGATTAACTTGAGTTCCATTGGCAGAACCAATCTCTGTGCCATCCTGCTTGTACAGCTTAACCAGATAAGTACTTTGGGGATTGGAACCCCAGTTGAACACAGATACTAAATAGCTTGTCTGCATCCCGACTGAAGGTGTTATGTTTCCGGCAAGGGCAAGTGCGGCAAGATCGTTTTGGGGAATCACCTCCAGCATGATGTCATCTATCCAGATCGGTCTGTATTGCCCACCCAAACCATGCTTGAAGGCAACTGTTTTTCCCGTTCCTGCATAAGCTCCCAGGGTTACAACATATTCCACCCAGTTTTCGGTTAGGGTTACAGTTTGCACTTCTGTAAACGTGGATGCATTTTGGGGATCGGTCATCACCCCAATAATCAGAGAGTAATCGCCCGGGGCGGTAGCTCTGAATTTCACTCTGGTGCTGTTTGTGGCAATAGTACTGGCATAGGGAGGAGCTACCAAGATTAGAGTTGCAGCATCATTTGTATTGTTGTGCATATATACGCTGTTAGGAGCCGAGAATGCTGTTTCTGAATCCACCCTGATTACAGGTGAACCCGTTCCTTGCACAATGGATGTCCATTGCACGGGCAGGGCGGGAGGAGTAGCAGCATCGAAATTCTGCAAATAGGGCAAAACCGTGATAGTGGGGTCTAAACAAATACCGCTTAGTTCTACTGCATGGGGGGTGCGGCTATTGTTTTGCCTGCTGCTAAAGGCTACCCGCAGGTTGTCATTAATCGTAACAGTAGCAGCATGCGTGCCGATTGCTGTGGGATTGTATCTTCCCGTGAAGCTAATCATTTGCCCCGTATTTAGGCTAACCGGAAGGGTTGGCATGTTTTGCAGGCTGAAGAAGGGACTTCCGCTGATACTAATAGTGTTTATCGTAAGCGGAGAACCACCGCCATTCATAATGTTGAACACCTGATTATGGGTGCTGTTTAACAAAACCGTACCAAAATTGCGGCTGCTGGGGTTTACAGAGAAGATGGGATCGGGACCCAAGGGTGTAATATGCAACGATGTATTAGGGAATTGCATTGTAGGTGTGCAATCCGCAGGCGTTTCAGGCAGGAATTCATCCCAATCCGACCACACATTGCGTGTCCGCAGCTCTGTTCCCGTAGAGCAGTAGAACAGGTCTGACGACGAATAAAACTGGGTATCCATAGGTCTGTTTACCATCAATACCAAATTACCACC
The DNA here is from genome assembly GCA_034005785.1 of Cloacimonas sp. (SeqCode). Taxonomy (GTDB): domain Bacteria; phylum Cloacimonadota; class Cloacimonadia; order Cloacimonadales; family Cloacimonadaceae; genus Cloacimonas. Next base: position 3,693 of record JAVEUB010000189.1, read on the forward strand.
GGCATAAGTAAAAGGTGTTTGCAGAGTAATCGTGATGGTGTTTGTGCCATTGGGGTAGTTCACTGTGCCGTTAAACACTTGCGTCATCTGCGTGGAAGGTATCCAACCGGTACTCAGATCAGTCTGCTGAGTAGTTCCCAGCCAGATTTTAATGGGCTTATTCAATATACTTGTTAGGAAATTATTGTAGAAAGATATCGCTGAGACCGTGCCAAAAGCACCAATCTCCTGCGGGTAGAACATGGTTTCAAACAGGCTGTTCTGATAGTACATATCCACCGGCAAACGTGATAGCTGTGTATCCGAACCAATCGTGGCTACCAGCATTCCTTCCGGCATCACTGTAACCGTTTTAACCGGGCTGGAATCGTTCAAGGGGTTCTGATCCCCCGCTAAAACCACTTTAGCATATAGCTGCACAATACCTTGCGCGGCAGGAGTCCACACCAATGGCACTTGCACAGTTTGTCCCGAAGCAACGGTAGTTCCGGTTGCAGAGGCAAGCTCCAAATTGCTGCCATTAAACAGCTTAACCGTATAAGTGCTTTGAGCAGAAGTTCCCCAATTGTAAATAGAAGCCGTATAAGTTGTAGCGCTGTTTACACTGGGAGTTGCATTGCCAGATAGATTAATTGCCGCAAGATCATTTTGGGGTATTACTTCCAGCATCACGTCGTCTATATACAGCGAAACATAAACTCCAGACAGTCCGTGTTTAAACGCTACATAGTGTCCATTACCTGTATATGAGGCAAAATTTATTACATACTCCTCCCAACTATTCGTAAGGGTAACTGTTTGCACCATAGTAAAGCTATCAGCATTCAGGGGATCACTAAGCACCCCTACTATTAAAGTTGCGTCCGTTGTAGGTGATTTTGCCCGGAAATGTGCTCGGGTAGTATTCACCTGAATTGTATTTGCATAGGGCGGTGCGATTAACAACAAATTTGCAGCAGCATCAAACTCATTATACAATTGCACATTATTGGGAGCACTAAAGCTGTTTGTGGCAATCGTGCGAACCACTGCACCTGGATTGGTGCTCTGTTGTAGTTTTGCCCATTGAATTGGCAAAGCAGGTGCCGTTACAGCATCAAAGTTCTGCGCATAGGGTAAAGTGTATATCGTATTATCCACACAAGTTCCGGTAAGCGGAACGCTGTGTATTACCCGCCCTAAGTTATCAGTAACGGAAATACTGCCAGTATGATCACCTGCTGCGGTGGGGCTATATTTCACGTTAAACTGGATACTTTGCCCTGTGGTAAGGTTTACAGGCATGGTAGGCGGATTCAGGATCGTGAAGAACGGGCTACCGCTAAGGCTGATATTGGAAATAGTTACCGAACCAGCTCCACCATTTAGAACCGTAAGCTGGCGGGTATTATTGCTATTGATCAACACCTGTCCATAAGAAACCGCTTCGGGACTGATAATTGTTAAGGGATCTGTGCCCAAAGGGGTTAAATGGATAGATGTTTTGGGAAACTGACCGCTGTTGGTAGCTTCCACAGGTGGATTGGCAGGATCAAAAAGAATGTCATCGCTTTCCACATCTCTGCTGCGAGTAGCACCTACCGTCTGGCTGTAAAAATTGTCCTCAAAACTATAGTATTGGGTGTCCATGGGACGGTTTACCATCATTACCAAATTGCCACTTGTGTAATTGAACACAGTTTGCAGAGGTATCAAAATTGTGTTTTGTCCACTGGGATAGCTAACCGTGCCATCATAAACCAGGGTAAGCTGCGTGGAAGGTATCCAGCCATTTGCCAAATCTGGCTGTTGAGTAGTTCCCAACCAGATTTTTGTAGGCATATCGGGAAGATTAGTTACAAAATTATTGTAGAAGCTAAGTGCGGTTACATTGCCAACCATAGTGATTTCTGTGGGGTAATACATGGTTTCGAACAAGCTGTTACCCCAAAACATGTTCACCGGAATCAGAGCCTGTTCGCTGCCATCTCCAATGGTTATTACAACCATACCTTCGGGCATTACCGTTACGTTTATCGGGTTACTTAGATCGTTGTAAGAGTTCTGGTCTCCGGCTAAAACCACCTTTCCCCGAAGGGCTAAAGGTCCTTGAGCGGTAGGTGTCCAGGAGAGGGGGAAGCTTAATACTTGGTTTGGCTGAATAATGGTTCCGGCTACAGAGGCTAATTCTGTTCCTGTGGCGGTAACCAATTTCACCTGATAGGTGCTTTGAGGGCTGGTTCCCCGATTGCGCACTGAGACTGTATATACACTTGCTGTGCCTATGGAGGGGGT
>JAVEUB010000190.1:0-5942 GCA_034005785.1 Cloacimonas sp. (SeqCode)
GGGTGACACGCCAAGCCAAAGATAAAGGCTATTCCCTGATTGTTCCTGCCAATATGGAGATATGGTTTTTACCACCGTACTCACCTAAACTGAACCCCATTGAAAGGCTCTGGAAATTCATCAAACACGAGGTTCTGCATAATCGGCTATATGAATCACTTAATCAACAAAAAAAAGCTGTCATTGACTTCTTCGATACACTGTCTGATGGGTGCTTAAGTATGCTATGCATTTGTTTATATATATGATTTGTCAATGTGGAATCGGTATTATCCCTGTTTCAGGCGTTAAAGACAGCCTCTCAACAACTCTTAGAAAAGATCACTTTGTTTATTTGTATCTTTGGAAAAAACAAAATTCTTGTCAGTTTGTTCCTTGCTTCACAGTGTTAATCAGGTGACCATCAAGCATTAATCAAGCCTTAATTATTAAGACTTGATTAAGGCTTGATTAAGATATGATTAACGCTGTGAAGCAAGGGCGGAAAAAGGCAAAGATAGATAGCAGATACAAAAAAAGCAAAAAAAAAGCAAAAAGGAGGCGAACGAGATAATAGCTCACTTCTTTATAAAAAATTGACAGATTGCTTTACTTGCAGAACTCGGCAATTCAACATTAAAGACCTGCTATACCTAATGAGATTTCCTTGTGGCTTTGCCACGACATTAATGAGAGACATTGAGGATGGTAAACCTTCGCCCACTTATTCTCCTCTACTGTAAAGAAAACAGCGTAACTTAGTCACGATAATTGAACAGCTTCCTAAATTATGAGGAATGTCGGTTAGCTTTTTCGCTTGACATTTATACTGCTTTTGCTATGTAGGGGATAGAAGAATTTATGGATATAAACAAAGAAATACCCCCAAAATTATCTTGTGTGCTCATCGTGAAAAATGAGGCGCACAACATTGCGCGTTGCCTGAATGCCCTTGGCTGGGCGAACGAGATTATCGTGCTTGATACAGGCTCTACCGATAACACCGCAGAACTATGCAAAAACCTGGGAGCCAAGCTGTTCTATCTGGATAACTGGGAAGGTTTTGGCAAGGCTAAGCAAGCGGCGGTGGAGCTGGCTCAATATCCCTGGGTTCTTTCTATTGATGCCGATGAAGTGGTAAGCCCAGAACTGCAGCAAGCCATTCAAACCACTATTAATAAAGCCGATAGCTACGTTGGTTACAGGATCAAACGTAGTACCTGGTTCATCACGCGGTGGATTAAGCATTGTGGCTGGGACAAGGATTACCCCTTGCGCCTGTTCAGAAAGGATAGTGGCGCTTTTACCCCTGATCTGGTGCATGAATCCATCAAGGTTTCAGGCAGGGTTGGCATCTTGCAAGAGCCGCTTTTACACTATTCCTATCCAAGCTTGGAGCAGCATCAGACGCGGCTGATATTTTACGGCCGCTTATGGGCTGAAGAGCAGCAGCGTAAAGGCAAACAGAGCAGTATCAGCAGTGCCATTTTCCATAGCATCTGGAAGTTTATCTCCATGTATTTCTGGCAAAAGGGCTGGCTGGATGGCAAGGCAGGCTTGCTGCTAAGCATAAGCAGTGCATTTTCAGTATATTACAAGCATGTAAGGCTATGGGAACTACAGCAAAAAAGCAGGTAATCCTGATTTCCCGTACAGATAGATTAGGGGATTTGCTGCTTAGCTTTCCCGCAATTCGTAAGGTGCGTGAGCTATTTCCAGAAGCCAGAATCATCGTGCTAATCCGTAGGTACACCGCTGATTTGCTTTATGGACAAAGCTTTATCGATAGAGTGATCTGTCTGGAAGACTTCCCTTTACCGGAACTGATCCAGGAGATTCGCCAGGAAAAGCTGGATTTCTTCATAGCTTTGTTTACCAATGAACTGGTGGGAAAAATAGCTCGTGCCAGCGGAGCGAAGTATAGGATTGGGCCCTTATCCAAGCTGCATTCCTGGTTTACTTACAATAAGGGGATCAGGCAAAAGCGTTCCCATGCGTTGAAAAACGAAGCAGAATATAACCTTGATCTGCTTAAGAGACTGCCACAAACGGAAGTTACTGATAGTCTATACACTAAGCTATACTATGGTGACGAACACGCTCAATATGTAAACACTTGGCTGGAATCCAAAAGCATCACAGAACGGCAGAAAGTGGTTTTGATCAATCCGTTTTCCGGTGGTTCGGCAAAAAACCTTACTCTGCAACAATATCTGGCTTTGGGGATGTTCATTTCGGCTGCTGTGCCAGAAGCGCATATCGTTTACACTGTAGTTGCGCAGGATAGATATCAGGCGATTATCCCAGCTTTGAGTGCGCACCAAAGTTTGTTTATCAACGACGGCAGCATCTTGTATCTGATTGCGCTGATGGACAGAGCGAGCCTCTACATTGGCGCATCTACAGGCCCCACACATCTTGCAGCTTTTATGCATGCAGCAGTAGTGGCTGTTTACCCACGTATTTTGAACCAATCTCCTATCCGTTGGGGTTTGCTTGGCAGCGATAAAATCACTTACATTCAGCCCGATGTGCCTTGTCCACAGAAGTTTGGCTGTAAACGTAGCTGCCGGTATTATGATTGCTTCCACAGCTTAAATATCAGCCACATTGCCGAAGTATGCCAGGGTTATTTAAAATGACTAAGCGCATTTTGATTGTCCAAACTGCTTTTATTGGTGATGTTATTCTTATTACTCCGCTAATCAGAGCTGTGAGGCAGCTCTATCCGCAGGCAATTATTGATGTTATGGTGGTTCCTGCAGCCGCTAAGCTGTTGGAAAACAACCCATATATCAATGAAGTATTAGCTTATCCCAAACGCAAAAACGCACTTGTAACCATGCTGCAGATGCTTAAGCTGCTAAGGAAAAAGCACTACGATCTGGCTATTTCTCCGCATAGTTCGGGGCGCACGCATATTCTGCTGTTTTTAAGCTGTATTCCTCTCAGGCTCGGTTTCGATCGCGGTCCTGCGCCATTGCTGCTTACCGCTAAGATAAAGCATCCCAATAATATCCACAAGATAAACAAGAATCTGGCTTTGCTTAAAATGCTTAGTCCGCGAAATTTTGAAATGCAGAGCGAACTGTTTCCCTCGGCGCAAGATACAGCCAAAGCAAACGAATTGTGCCTGGGGCTGAGTGATCTTCCTCTTATCGCCATCGCGCCAGGATCTATATGGGCTACAAAGTGCTGGCATATAGATTCATATAAACAGCTATGTTTGCAGCTAATTAGCAGAGGAATGGCGATTGTGCTGATAGGCGGAGAAGCGGACAAAGCTAAGTGTAACGAACTGCAGCAAGCAGCCTTGCAGCAAAACCCCAAAGCGCCAGTGTTAAACCTTGCTGGAAGCACGAATCTGCTGGAAAGTGCAGCCGTGATTGCCAAATGCCGGCTGATGATTTGTAACGACAGCGGTGCTTTGCACATAGCTAACGCCATGCAAACAGATGTGTTTGCCTTCTTTGGTCCAACTGTTCCGGCGATTGGCTATTATCCCTATCGCTATGGTGACAGAGTGTTCCAGGTAGAGCTGAATTGCCGTCCTTGTGGCAGCCACGGAGCTAATAAATGTCCGCTGGGGCATCATAAGTGTATGAACTGCATCTCTGCGGATATAATTATGAAGGCAATCGAAGAAACAATCCCAATTTCCAAGCGGGAAGGCAGATAGTGGTATTCATATACTACGTAAATCTATTGCCCTACCGCATTGCCTGGAGTATAGCCAAGCTATTCAGACGCAACAAGCTATGCCTTATTCATGTGGAAGATAGTTTTGATCTGTATCTATTCCAAAGTGTGCAGAAACATCTGAAGCCCTTAGATATTGTGGCAACTTCTTCGGCGCTTATTCCCAAACTAAAGCCCTACTTAACCAGAAAAACCAAAATTTACCGCTATCCTTTTTGTTTTCCTGATGCCGTAATCATGTTTCGCAATGCTGCCTGGAAATATCCTGTAAACAGCATAGTTAAAATTGGTTTGGAGCACGGCGCATACAACTTTAAAAAGTTCCCCAAAGCCTCCTACTACAACCTGTTCAATTTATATTTGATGACCAGCGTGCATGATGTAGCGCGTTTGCAATTGCTTGGAGCCAAGCCAGTTAAGGCTATTGGTTATCCAAAAAGCGATGCTTTATTCGATAATTCCTATCCTCCCCAGCTTCTTACTGAATTGCGGGAGAGCTTGCGGTTCGCTAAAACAAAGCCAACTATCTTGTTTTCATCCACTTGGGACGGTTCGCAGATGAGTGCCGTGCATAAATGGTATGATAAAGTGGCCGATTTAGCTGCTGATTACAACGTGTTAGTTACTCTTCATCCACGCATGAGCACATTTTACCGAAATTACTTGCAAAAAGTGCCCGGTATTCATTACATCACAGCCATGGATATCTATCCTTACCTCTTGATTTCTGATGTGTGCATTGGCGACACCAACAGTTTGATAGCCGAGTTTTGCATTGTAAATAGACCGATTATCACCTTCAGCACCCCCGCTACGAAACGAACCATGGACGACGTTATAGAGCTGATAAAGAGCATTTCCATTCGCATAGACAGCTTTGCAGAATTACGCCCGGCTATTACCAAAGCCTTGCATAGTGCGCAAGCAACTGCAGCAGCAAGAAAAGCTGTAATCAGCACCCTCATCGATCCTTTGGACGGCATGGCAGGCTTGCGAGCCGCCACAGAAATTATTAAACTAATCCCGGAGCTAAAACCATGAAATTAATCGACGCCCATTGCCATCTTGCCAATCTGGCCGAACTTATGCCGCTGGAGCCTCTGCTTGCTGCAGCCCAGGAAAGGGGAATAACCCGTTTTATCTCTGCTGCTTTGCGTAAAAGTGAAGTTGAATGGTATCTGCAAAACACAGATCCGCGCATTTTGTTCAGTGCTGGCATTCACCCTAATTTTGCAGCCTGCGATCTGGATATCAAGAGGATCAGGGAGCTTTGCGAAAATAAAAGCATCTGGGCGATAGGGGAGATCGGCTTGGATCATGGCAATCCTGAGCTGGCGGTGCAAAGAATGCAATTCAAAGCGCAGCTTGAGCTTGCAGGAGATTATCATTTGCCAGTGGTGCTGCACATTGTTGGTCATCAAGCCGAGGCATATCAAACCCTAAAAGAGTACCCATCTCGCTATCTGGTGCATGGTTACAGCGGCTCTGTGGAAGGATTCCGCCAGTTAAGCAGGTTGGATGCCGCATTCTCCATCAGTGCCAGGATTTTGAAGGAAGATAAGCAGGATTTACTATCGGCGATGCTGAAACATCAGCGCATTTTATTCGAGACTGATATCACCCAATACTACGTTCAGGAAGGTGAAACTAACCCCCTATTACGTTTGCTGGAAGTGCTGGAGCAAACATCCCAAATAAGCGGTATCAGCGCAGATAAACTGCTGCAATTGCAGAATATCAGTGCCAAGTGGTTGTTTCCGCTACAATGATCCAAACAGATTTCTCCCGCACCGAGTTATTGATCGGGACTGCGGTTTTCCAGCATTTACAGCAGACCTGCGTGGCAGTTGTGGGCTTGGGTGGGGTTGGTTCTTATGCTGCGGAAGCATTAGTGCGTGCGGGTATTGGCAGCTTTATCCTAATAGATTTTGATAACGTTGGCCCCAGCAATCTGAATAGGCAGATTATTGCTACTCATTCCAGCATTGGCAAGGCAAAAACAGAGGTGATGGCAGCCAGGATTTTGGACATCAATTTCCAAGCTAAGATCATTACCCACCAAAAGTTTATAGACGAAGGAAATAGGGAAGAGCTGCTATTGGGAGCGGATTATATTATCGATGCCATCGACAGTTTGAATCCTAAAATTGGCTTACTGGAATTCCTGGCTCGCACAGAAAAGCGGTTTATAGCCGTGATGGGTGCCGGAAACAAGCTTGATCCCACCCAAATTCAGCTATCCACGCTGGATAAAAGCCAGATCG
>JAVEUB010000191.1:0-5939 GCA_034005785.1 Cloacimonas sp. (SeqCode)
GTGCCTTGCTTAGATTCCCCATCCGTAATAGATGGACTTGGTTTTTGGTTTTTTCCAGAGGGATTATGCTTTATTTGTTGATAGTTTGTATGGGTATTGTTTAGCTCTGGAACATTGGCGCACAGCTCCAAGAATAGCTTCCTAAAATTGGCTAAAGCATCAGGAATAATATTGTACGACGATAGCTCTTGCGAAAGAGAGTTACTAATACTCCAATGCATCTGAATGCGTATGGCAGCCTGAAGCTTAACCATAGCGATAGAATCATCAAAGCGTTTTTGAATGGCGAAGAGGTCTTTCATCAGTTCCCACAGATGAATTTTAACTTCTACCTTTCCGAAAGCACTTGCAGCTTGGACAGCATAGGCAAAGGAATCATCATATCTCTGGAGGCGATATGCTGCTAAGGCACATTCGTAAAGGATGTACCACTCTGGTTTTTGCTTGCTAAGCTCTGATAGCATTTGGAAAGCTTCTTCCATCTCCCCAGTTTTAGCTTTGCAGAGAGCGATGCGTCTTTTCAGCCAGATATCCTGATTTGGGGATAGAGGTATTCCGGACTGCATCATTTCAGTGCAAAGCCCTATACAGCGAAGATAATCTTGATTTTCGAAAAGGGCTTTGGATAGCAGAGTGCAGTACTTTTCTCGGTCTGAAGGGAAACTGGTGTTTGGTTTGCTGCCAGTTTTCAAGTTTACAGCCAACAAAGTGGGGTTTAAGAAATCCAATAATTGGATTCTTGCCGAGGGGGACAAGGCAATTGAACTATCGATGAATTTGAAGATACTAAGAGGAAGAGGGTGCAAGCCTTGTCTAAGCGGGAAAAGCTGTAACTGCTTTTCGATGTGAAGAATCGCCTCTTCGATAGGGATGGGATTAGCTCTTTTGAAGTACTCGAAATACATGCACCAGGCAAGGGTCTGTTTTATTGATTCCGGGCAATTGATTTTTTCACAATGCGGAAGTGCCAAAGTTATGGCAAAGCTGTAAGCCTTCAGGTTTTTATATGTATTTACCAATGAGTTCAGCAATGAAAAATCATCCTGTAGTATGGTGTCTTGATACAAATCCTCATAAATTATCAATGCAGCTTGATAATCCTTATTTTGAAATAATTGGTTTGCTTGCCTGATAGCAAGGGGATAGTTTGATTTGTCCATGTTTCCTCCGGATAGTTATCTTCTAACTGGTAGGTTTATATTAATTCCAGGGTAAGATGAACTTTCTCATCTGATTCTGTCTTAATAAGTCGTCCATAGGGCGTGCAAAACTCATTAACTCCGATTTCAACAAATGCCCGAAGAATTTCTTGTTCGGTACGAAACAGCAATGATGATAGTTCCTGGTGCTCTTTACGTAGCTTAAGATAGCTGTTCACCAGTTCTTTAAGCTTTAGTTCATTTAGCTGCAGGGAAGGATTGATGCTGCGATCCAGCTTTTTTAAATGTAGTAATGGGCTTTGGTAGGTACCGCTGTCGGGATCGAAACTACAGTTGCAAACTGCGGGATCAACGTCTCCTGCCATGTATGCACGGATTTTGTTGCAGCTTATGGCATTGCCTTTGAAGCCAGATTTCATCAGGTCTTCCGGTGCCGCTTCATGGCACTTTTTGAGTAAGTGATTAACTATTGAGGGACCGTTTTTTAGGTAGCCACATGTGTAGCGTAAAACGTTCTTCTGCTGAGGGCTAATTACGCCACGGGTATGGATTAGGCTATCAATGAAGGATATGGCATGGCAGTATTGTTTCAAACACAACCACTCCGGATCATTTTCAGGATCACTTACACTTGATTCAGGGGTGACAGGAAGGATAACTTGATTTTGCTTGTTTTCCCTCTCTGCTTGAGTTGCGCTATGGATCCCAAAGGTGGGATCCAGGCTTTGTATTGCCGAGATAAATGTTTGGGTATCTGTAATCCGGGGAGATAAGATAAATTTCTCAAAAGGGATTGGGCTTAGGTCTTCGCTTAGCATCGTACTGATTAATCCGCTACGTCGGTGAATTCCATAGGGCAGTTTAACCAGATTTCCAAAGCTTGAACTGCTGATTCGGGTTTGTTTGGGGAAAATCTCGATGTGGATGGGGAGTCCTCCAATTGGTACTTGGGCCGCAATTCTTTGAGCAAAGCTTCTGGCGAAAACGGCACTTATCTTCTCTTCCAGCAAAATCCAGAGGTGATAGCCTTTGAAACCGCTAAATTCGATATTTGCACTTATTTTGTAAGCGGACAGTAGCTCTATGATTTGTTGCAAGCACTTCTGCATAGCGTTATCTATCCATTCTTTGAATTCTATATCTGCCAGATCATCCTGATGGGCTTTATCCACATCAAGGTCAAAAACAATCCACTTCACTTTTGCGGAACTATCCAATTGATAAACTCCCAAAGTGTAGTTGCCATTCAAATGGTTTCTTAGCGTGTTTATATTTAGAGGTTCGTTTACCAAAGTATAGCCATGTTTTCCATCATCTGCCACCCACTGCCTGGCATAGGCATTTTCCCTGCCTGCAAAGAGCTGAAGAAATGAGAGCAGATGCGTATCAGGGCTGGTTGGGGCAAGATGCTCTTGCTGTGGAAGTGAATAAGAGAGATTTTCCATGGGAAGCGAGATTGAGTTTTCTTGTGCTAAAAGCCTTAGGTTTTCCTGTTCCTCAAGCAGGTTTTGCGAGTTTAGATAGGCTGCATATTCAATATATACTTCTTGCTGTTTGGGATAGTCCTTCAACAGAGTTTGGATAAGGGAGAGATAATCCTCTTGATTGTTGATGATGCGCAGGATCTCTGCCTTTTTCAAACTGTATCTGTAGTTATCTGGAGAGCGGATGATTATTGAATCCAGACACAAGAGGGCGTCCTCTGTTTTACCCAACATAAGTAAAAACCTAAGCAATTCTTCATTTTGATTTTCAGCAAGCTCCGGTTCTTGCATTGCTTTTTTACACAACTGATAGGCGGTTACGAAATCTTCATTTAAAAACGCAGTATTAAACTGCAAACGAATGGCATGAAAAGCATCAAGCCCGTTTGGCTGAGCTACAGAGCCAATCTCATTGAGATTTGTGATGGTTGGCATAGAATACTCCTTGTTTATGTTGTTTGGATGATTACACGCTCCATTATGGTATTTTGGATTGTTGAGGGTGTCAAATCAGAAAAACTCAACACCGGTATCTTCATTTTTTGAGACCTCTGTTGAAAGATTTTAGCTCGCAGCCAGTCTGCTTCGTTATTACTATCGGCAATAGAAAGAAAACAACGAGGGAAAAGCCCAAAATCCCTACGCAAAGAATCCAGTTTGTAAAGGTAATCTTTCACCGCCGGCAGCTTCACAGCTGTTTTTGCCTCTATTACATATAGTGTGTTGGCATAAGCAAAGGTAAGATCAAGTTCGTTTTGGACATTATCCTTGCTTATCTTGATGTTTGTGTAGATTCTTGCTTCCGGCAAGCATTGCGATATCCAATAAGTTAGATACTCTTCAAACCATTTGCCTTTAATGAATTGCAGCCAAGCTGGCTCTAATACCTGATCAGGATGAATATTCAATAGAGACGCAAAATGGTGGACAACCTCTTTCGTTCCAGCACAATCTGCATATTTATTGCCCAGATTGTTAATAATCTGAGCTAAGCCCCTGTTTGGGGATTGAGCAATGAAACCGAAAACCTTATCGAGAAATGAGGTATGATTCGTTATAGGGCTAATGGGTTCCACGGAAATCCCATAGGCTTTCAGGTACTCCAGGGCATCAAGACTGTAGGTTAGGGGAACAAATTCTTCAATTGCTGAGGGATGGATTAGCTGTGCATGGGTTTGCTGAGGAGGGATATATAGTATTTGAGCCTTAGCTTTGCGAAAATGGTCGCAAGTTGCCAAAGCCATGATCTTGGTACCCCCTGTGATATTTACCACATAGATGGTATCTGAGGGATAATAGGTGACAAGCGCATTAAGATGCATGATAATATCGGCGTAACTATGCTCTTTCACCAGTATCTCATCGTAATCACAGATATTACAAACCGCACAAATCCACTCTCTTCTGCCACTATCTTTCATCAGCTGAGTACTGATGAATAGATAGCGGTCGATTCCGCTTAGGCTTTTGATCAGCAGAATATTGGGAATAGTTTGTTCGCTTACAAGGCTTACCAGAATTTTCATGTTAGCTTACAAGTGATCCCCAAGCGCATCAAGGACAACCTGATTTTCTGTATCATAGTGGCAAAATACTCTTTTAGCACCGTTATCGCTCCAGGCATAAAATTCGTGGGTAGAGCCGGGCTTTGCCCCAGCCGTTATTTTTTTGAAACTTAGGCTCTTAAGCATATCAGCAGCATCTGTTTCAAGATACTTGGCAAGCTTATCCACCTGGCTGTTTAGCTGGCAGAGTTGCAAGCTCTGCAAGCCCGCTATAGACCTAAGAAAGCCGGAAGCCAATGCAATCTTGGAACTTGGAGGCTCAAGAAACTCTTTATCATACAATTCACCCTTCACATTGTTCCACACCAGGGTGCCATATTCGGACAAGATGCATTCGTCGCCAATCCAGAATAGGAAGGTATCAGGAATGCTTTTCAGTGTTGCGCAATCTACTGTTAAGCCCAAATCCAGCCTACGCCAAAGCAAGAGGTTATCTACAACATAGTCCTTAGCTTCCATTTTAAACGGTAAACGGGGAATACGCATCAGTTCCCTTTCCCGCTCGAAGATATAGATGGTTTCATCCGCATAGACAACGCTTAAGGTTTGCAGAAAGCCCTGTATGGCTTTGAAACCACCGGTAAGGTTGAAGATAAGCCTGGCTTGTTGGGGCTTGTATTGCTGAGAAATAGCGTCAATTTGCAATACCAATTCGCTAAAAGCGGCACGCAAATCTGCACTGCATTTGGTTTGCAAGCCTGGCACAATTAGCTCTTGAACGTTCAGATTCATCCTCTTCAAGAAGTCTGATACCATCAAAGTGCTAAGCCTGCCAATATAAGTTGCGGTGGGAATAAGGTAGATAATATCTCTTGGCTCGGGAGGGTCTTCTTCAAACAAAATCAGCAGGCTATGCAACTCTGCAGAGTTTTTCTTGGCTTCTGCTTTATCCATTTTATCTACGAACTTACGCCTTTTCTGCACATAGCTATCCAGCGCTGCTGCTTGCTGATTGGGGATATCATCACGGTTTGGGGCATTGGCATATTCTGCAAGGAGCTGGCGGATGCTCTCCTCCGCTCCATTGGTAAGAGAGCTGGTACCCACGGGGGTAATTATTACTTTCATATCAGCTCCTCAAAGCTCAGCTTGCAGATCCCCATGGGCATGCCTCCAATAAGGCTTCTGGTTTGAGGCTGTTGGGGATTGATGGATTTGTGAACTATCCCCGTTGCTTTGCCCAAACGGAGGAAACATTCATTTGCAGCACACTTATCAGGTAATTCACACAGAATCTTGTGTAAGGCAGGGTTGTGGGCAGTGTAAAAGATTTTGTCTTCGTTCAGCTTAGTCTTGAAGAAAGCACTGCAAGCTGCCACAATTTGTAGCATTGGATTATCGTCTTGCCAGCATTTATGAATTTGTATAATCCCAATAAGGGGGTCGCTTCCTTTTCTTACAGCTTGGCAAAGGTATTCTAACTCTTGGGGTGTATGTTTCCTTTCTTCATTTGGTGATTTTTTGGCATTTTCCACTACACGCAGAGTTAAGTAATCTGCAGGAAACTCTATATCCGACACTTTCAAAAATTTGAAGGGATCATTAGTGATATCCGGTTTTCTCCAATTGTTAAGATACCTAAAGATCTTAGGCTCCAAATCCCTATCAGATATGATCCCATTAGCCAGTTTATCTATTCTTTCGGTGGGATTTACCAGTCTTTTTGCCAGTAATGCAGTTCGGATTGCACCTTTAATTGAGCTGCCCGGCAGATAGGGATTACCGGTAAG
>JAVEUB010000192.1:0-5930 GCA_034005785.1 Cloacimonas sp. (SeqCode)
ACACAACAAGATGTTTACGAGATGGAACAGGAACATTTAAAGTTATATGGGAAAACATGATATCGTTGAAAGAACTTAAGGGTGACTTTGAAGTCTATGTGCGGCATAACTTTTTGAAAGATCGTTATGAAAATAGTCTCAAATTGCTATCAGAGTTTGTGAAAGAATTTAATGATGATGAAAGATTTAGCTTATATTTCAGACCTGTTTATTCGTTTTCGCAGAAAGAAAATGAAGTAAGTCAGATTACTGATAATATATGTAGCCGGCAAGATGGTCTTTCCATGCAAAGAGACTTAGATTCCAGATATCTACAGGCCAGCAAATTCAAAAGGGGTGTCGCATCATTTAACCAAACATTACCTTATCCCACCCCATCCTGGTGCGAGTCTGATAAAAAAGGGTATTTAGTATTTGGGGCTGACGGAAAAGTATTTAAATGCGACAGTTATATTGACGATGGCGATAAGCATGTTGGAGTTCTTATGGAAAACGGCATAATCAAGTATAATGAAAGAATCGATATATGGAAGCATGAAGACTTCTTCGATAACGAAAAAAACTCCCGATGCTTCAAGTGTAAGATGTTACCTATTTGTCAGGGAGGATGTACACGATCTCGAATTGAAGTCAAGTATGGATGCTTTTGGAATGAGCCGGATTTAAGAAAAATAATGATTGAGCATCATGTCAGAGACCTTGAGTTAAATTCTGAACAGAATAGTAACTGTTATGGAGAAGGCTGATACATGAGGTTCACTAAAATAATGATAGAATATTATAAAAATAAATCATCTCCTACAAAATGAGATGAAAATAAAGGAGGTAGCCATGTTTAAATGGCATCAAAAAGGCGTCAAAGACCTTAAAACCTTTGGTCAAGATCAAACGTGTGGAATTGCAGGATTGTGTTGTTTGGGCGGTTGCTGCAAGAATCCCACCGGCTATTGCTGTGAGGGGATTAAGTAACCAATGAACTGAAGATAGTGTTGTTTATTAGCGTAAATGACACTATCTTCTTTTTGTTGCTTGGATGCTTCAACTACAAACAAGTATTATTATAAGTATTTTACAAATAATGTGTTGTTGCATTAAGTATACATATCTCAAAGTGAGATGAAAGTAAAGGAGGTAGTCATGTTTAAATGGCATCAAAAAGGCGTCAAAGATCTGAAAACCTGTGGTCATGATCAAGCATGTGGAATTGCAATTGCAGGATTTTGTTGTGCGGGCTCCTGCTGTAAGCAAATTCCCGGCTATTGCTGTGAGGGGATTAAGTAACCAATGAACTGAAGATAGTGTTGTTTTTTAGCATAAATGACACCATCTTCGTAGTGTTGCTTGAGAAGTTCAATAACAAACAAGCATGACTACAAATACTATGACAATAATGCGTTGTTATATCAAGTTTACTTCTCTCAACTAAGAGAGATGATAACAAAGGAGGTAGCCATGTTTAAATGGCATCAAAAAGGCGTCAAAGACCTGAAAAGCTATAGTACTGAAAGTACATGCGCAATAGCTCAAGGATTGTGTTGTTTAGGCGCTTGTTGTAAAAATCCTACCGGCTATTGCTGTGAGGGAATTAAGTAGTCATCTAACAAGAATACAGTGTTATTTAAGAAGACTTAAATGACACTGTTTTCTTTTTTAAATGAGGGGACATGAACTGCAACATGAAAATAATGAGTTTACTAAAGATTCAATACTTGTTTGTAATTGCTCTTCTTCAGTTAGCCGCAGGACAGCTAACTGGAATATTAGTAATAAACTTTTCGCTCGAAAAGATAAAGACCAACGAAAATCATATTCGGGAGTTTGTCAGAGTAAGCCCCGAAGACTCAGTTACTATCCCCCTAGAGACAGATTTATGGTTATGGCACGATAAGGCAAATCTATATGCTCTGTGGGAAGCGAAGATTGATGACACTTTTACGCCTGGCAAATATGCAAATCGAGACGAGAGTGTTAATTGTGATTTCTTAAGACTGCAGTTGATCACAGGTGCAGAAAATGATTTCGCATATTACTACTACGCTTTCCCGCTGGGTAATAAATATGATGGCATTCGTAAATCTGATATGAATATAGAAGGTGTGTGGAATAGCAAATATCACTATACAAACACAATCACTGATAGTCTATGGACTTGCTTAATGAAAATTCCTCTTGATGATATGCGCATAACCGGAAATCCTCCCTATAATTGGAAACTAATAGTTACTCGTTATCTTAGTAAACAAGACGAATACTACTCCGTTCCATTTGGCACAATTAGTATGGGTCTGGACTATTTTCGTACAGCCTCAAGTATCGTCATTAATGATGATCTGATGAGCAACAGGAATCTCAAACTAACCGCGTATGTTGTCGGAAAATATGATTTCAAAGAAAATGAGTATGACATGGATATTGATAATGCTGGAATTGACTTTTCGTGTAACTTAGGTTTTTCAACCAAAGTTAAGATCAGCGTAAATCCGGATTTTTCTGATGTACCGATGGATAGCGAGACTGATAATTACAACTTGAGATATAGGCCTACTTATAAAGAAAACAGGTTTTTCTTTAGCGAAGACATGGATATTTTTGATATAGATCAAGGACTGTTCTATACACGTAATATAATTCAACCACTATTTGCTGCGAAACTTACGGGCTCAACTGACAAACTATCCTACGGTTTCCTTTCATCAAAAGATAGAAGCCATCAGTATATTTATGATACATTTAGTAATGATGATCTATACAATATCATTTCTGCCAAAGCCAGATTTGCTAAGAATTCCATACAATTAGCCGTGCTAAGCCGGATGAATAATAACTACCATAATGAAGTATTATTGATCAAACCTGTTTTATACTTTTATAAAAACAATTTCGTTTGGATGCAACAATACGCCTCTACGAGAACCCAAGATGATGAAACATCTGGCGGAATACTATCCTGTGGTGGTGCTGAATTTAATGTACATGACCTAAAGATTAATACTCAGTTAAATATATGCAGTCAGAATTTTGCTGCTGATATGGGGCAGATAGATCTCACAGATTTCAAGGAAATAAAATCGTCCGCAGTACTTAGCAGAGAGATAAGCACCACTTTAATAAAAAGTTATGAAGCTACTATACAATACAACAATATCATGGACAGCAGCAATACTCTGATTCAGAAGTATTTTGGGGGTTCTTTTCAAGCAACTCTTCCCAGTAAAATGACTATAAGCATGAACCATTATGCTGGTAAAGAGATATTCAATAGTGTATATCATCAATGGGATAAGTCCTTGGTATCTTTGTCCATCTACCAAACAAATTGGCTACAGACAACGATGAGCTATAGTCTCAACAACACCTTGGTTTACAACTTAAATGATGTTTATAAAGAGGATATCCTCAGTCTATCAATCAGCGGGTATCTGAGTAATTACTTTTCATACAGTATCTCGGGCGATAAAATTAGGTTTTTTCTCTTTCCTGCCAATAGCGGTTTAGATAGTGAGTACTTGATCTTAAACTCCGACATGAAAATCAATTTTTCAAACTCTATTTCCTTGTCAAACGGACTGCGTTATAATAACTATCAGAGTTATGGGGTTTCTGCCTACGCAGGTTTTTTCTCAAACCTTAGTTATGAATTCAAAAAAGACAGTTTTCTCTACATAGGATATGGTACAGTGCAGCACGACATTAATGGTGCGTTTTTTCCTCATGATAAATACGTTTATATGAAAGCAAGCATTACTTTTTGATTATGAACACTTGTCGAAGCTATAGCCATTTTCACTTACACGTAAATTGTAAGACATTATTCTTGGCGTTAGTAACGTTGCACAATAGATATCGTGCTGCTCATGTCAAGTATTTTTACGTTGATTATTATAACTATTATACAATAAATACATTTTAGGATACTTATGAACACTAAAATCATACTAAACTGTTTACCTCCAAGCATGTGTAAGCAACCGCCATTGTCATTTTCTGTTTTATCAAGCTATCTAAAAGAATACAATTTTGAGGTAGAGATTATTTATTGGAATATTATATTAAAAAATTTCATGTATGAAGATTATTGGACAGATTATGATAATTACGAAATCCTAAAACTTCTACCATACTTGTATATCCTTGCTGATAGCTATTCTGATTCTCTTGTAAAACAAAAGTTGGTGTCTCTATATAAATCTGGAAAGTTGCTTGACAAGCATAATTATGAAGAAATAATTATTGAGAATATTGATTATATTTATAAAGCTGTAGAAAAAAAAATGATGAGGCTTAAAGAAAACACTGCCAAGAATAAAATCATCTTTGGTTTTTCTTCTAAATTTAACCAATGGATACCATCTATAGTATTTGCGAAAATTATTAAGAATTATTTCCCAGACTCTATAATTGTAATGGGAGGTTTTGGTTCAGAAGATGAAGCTTATGATATGATTAAACTCAATAAACAGATTGATTTTACAATATTCGGTGAAGGTGAGATTCCACTGTTAGAACTATGCAAAAGAATTGAGGAAGATAACCATGACTTTTGTGATTGTATAAATACGATTTATAAAGAAAACGATGTACTAAAAAGAAGTAGCAAATCATTATCATCTATAGTCGATTTAGATTTGGCTCCATTGCCAGACTATGACGATTATATTAGAACAATTAAGGAAGTAGATTTCGAGGCATTAACGTGTGTGCTTCCGATTGAAGGCTCCCGTGGATGCCAATGGAATAAATGCAAATTCTGTGCATTAAACTATGGATATGGCTATAGAGAAAAAAAAACTGAGGTGATAATTAATCAACTCATTCAATTACAGCAGAAATACGATATTGAGAGATTCAGTTTTCTTGATAACAATGTATTCCATAATTCCTCTGCCTTTAATGAATTAATGGACAGCTTAATCACTTATCAGAACGAGGTTCAGAAAAAAATCAGTTTTTTTGCAGAAGTGACTCCATTACATATCACCATGTCAGATTTCAAAAAAATGGCAGTAGCTGGTTTTAACAGCATTCAGGTTGGGTTAGAAGCTGTTTCAGATAATATATTAAGAAAAATGAATAAATGTACAACACTTGCACATAATATACTTGCTTATAAGAGTGCAACCCAATATGGAATTAGAATTTCTGGCAATGTTATAAAGGGCATTTTAACTGAAACAGAAAATGATGTACTCGAGAGCATTAACAATCTTCACTATCTTCGCTTTACTCTGGGAGGAAACAAACAGAATTTGCATATTGGAAATCTCATTATTCAAAAGGGATCAATATACTTCCGTGAACTAGAAAAAGAGAACAAGCTGGAAAAATATGACTTTTCGCTTACTCAATATTATCTACCATGTGCCTTTGTGGGCTCATCTCCTAACTACAATCTATTTGAGTATCTTTCATTTGAAGATTCATTCAGTTGGAAAACTTTCCAAGAATGTCTTAGTATCTACCACGAAAGCAATTTTAGTTATAATATATTTGAAATCAATGGAGCCGTATTTTATAAGGAGTATTGCAATGGATTCGACATCACCACAATTGGGTTTTCAGATGGGATTCATTGGGAGGTTTTAAAATGTGCTAACGATAAAGTAATCTCGCTTCAAGAGCTACAAAATACTCTCAACCAGAAACATTTTCCTTGTACAGAGAAGTATCTGATAACTGTTCTAAATGATTTGAAGGAAAGCTACCTCCTTTATTGTAGTGATAATTATTCACATATTATATCAATAATCAATACGGAGTATATCAATGCACAATTATAACGTGTTGTTCACAATTCTATGGCAAGTCAATAATTTGAAGAATTATATATTGATATTATTTACTATTACAAGAAAAAAGTCTATACTTTACTAGCCTAATTCATTGTAAGAGTATTAATTGGTTTTTTATGCAAACAAATTACTTGGAGTGAT
>JAVEUB010000193.1:0-3158 GCA_034005785.1 Cloacimonas sp. (SeqCode)
GATCTATTGGCACTATTTTGCAGCTTTGTGTTTCGCATTTATGCCAAATATGTTTAAGCGAATCCAGCCCCAATTGAAGTAGATGTGGATTAGTGCCACAAAGATAAATAGCGCTCCGGCAAATTCGTGTAACTCTCCCAAAGTTTCTGTTCCCCGCCAGGCAGTAGGCCCGAACTTGTACAAGCTTACAAAAATAGCAGTTAAGACAAACAAAGCTGCCAGGATAGGGTTGATAAATTTTAATGCTGAGTTTTTCATGTTTCTTCCTCTCGATTTTCTTGTTCGCGGGTAAAGAACGCCTTCACAAAATCCACAATGCGGAAGCGGATCAGATCGTCGATACCTTCGCCAACGCCGAGTAATTTTACCGGCAGTTTTAGGTTGTGCCGCAGATTAAAGATTATCCCACCTTTGGCGGTGCCATCATATTTCGTTAACGCAATTCCAGTTAAATGGATTGATTTATCGAAGTTTAATGCTTGTGAGATAGCATTTTGTCCGGTTGTGGCATCCACTACTAAAATGGCTTCATGAGGAGCATCCGGAACAAGTTTCTTGATTGTTCGGTCTATCTTGCTAAGCTCTTTCATCAGCTTTTCTTTCGTATGCTGACGTCCGGCTGTATCAATTAGCACCACGTCATAAGCCTTTGCTAAGGCAGAGGATATGCCATCGTAAATAACCGCGGAAGGATCGCTATCGGGCTGAGAACGCACAATGGCAACCCCTGCCCTGTCTGCCCAAATGGCAATCTGTTCAATAGCAGCAGCCCTGAACGTATCGCCAGCTACGATTAACACTTTCTTGCCTTGCTGGCTGAATTTATAGGCAACCTTGCCGATTGTAGTGGTTTTTCCAGTGCCGTTCACACCCACAAATATAACAATATGCGGCTTGTGTGCTTGCTCTGCAAAGAAATCTGGAGCGTCCGCATCTTCACGTACCAGAAGGTCTTGCATCACATCAGTTAAAGTAATTTGTGCAATCTCGGCATCGGTTATTTTCTCTATTCTGATCTCTTCCCGCAAGCGCTCCAGAATGATCTCCGTCATCTCCACACCGGTATCGCAACGCAGAAGAATATCTTCTATTTCCTCAAGGAGTTCTTCATCCACTTTGCCCCGTAGGCGAACTGCTTCAGCAATTTTACCGATGAAGCCTTTTTGAGTGTTGGCAAGTTTCTGTTTCAGGTTTCGCAATATACTTAGCACTATAAAATTCTCCAATTTCTAATTAAATTTATTGACATAACAAGTATGTGCGATAAGTTTGGACTGTGGGCTTGGACGTCAATAGAAATCTGTTCAAGTCCTTAGGATAACTAAAAGGTAAAATATGGAAAAAGTAAAGATAATGCCTCGCCATTTGCTGTTATTGGCAATGCCCATCTTGGCTGCTGTCCTTGGAGGGATGCTTACCTCCGGTAATCTCAGCGCTTTTATTGCTGCCTATGGTGGTAGAGGAATCAGCCAGGCACAACTGTATCTTGCCATCAGCTTTTTAACCGGAGCTATTGCCTTCAGTTGGCGCTGTTTACCCAAATCTTTTACCTATGGCTTGATGGTTTTTGTGCCCCTTATTTATGGGCTTCTGGTCCTTCCTCAGTTGGGAGCAAAAGTAAGCTTGAGCCTTCTGTATGGCTTAAACCTGGCATTTACCCTGGGTATTTGGCTCGCCCTTAAAATCACTTTCTTTTCCAAAGCCATGCTGCGCATTCGCACAGCAGGTTTTGCTGCATTGGCAGCAGGATTACTGAGCGTATATTTCAGACTGCTGTTTATGCTGTTAAAACTTCCTTTTATGAAGGAAAGCTGGAGCGGTTATTTTTGGAATTCCCTGTTTTTGTTTATCTTCATCGGCTTTGGTTTGTCCCTGGCAGATATCGTGATAATCCGCAAAGACGTTACCCAATACCGTTTGGAACAAAGAAAGCGTGATTTTGAAGACGAGGACGATGATGATAACTGATCGGGATTACTTTGTTATTAATCCTCCCAAAGATGCCGATGGCAAGATAAAAACACTGAACCTAAACAGCCTCTTCCCTACCGAGCAGCCTCTATACCTGGAAATCGGTTCTGGCAAGGGAGAATTTATTTCCACGTATTCAGTTTTGAATCCCGAATGTAACATCCTGGGGCTGGAAACTGCCCCTAAACGCATCGATAATACCTTGCGGAAACTTAGCCCAGATCGGCATCCTAATGTGCGCTTGATGCGTTTATTTGTAGATCCTGCCCTTGCTACCATTTTCCCGCCAGAATCCATAGCAGGTGTGTTTATCCAGCATCCTGATCCCTGGCCAAAACGCAAGCATCACCGCCGCAGGCTGATTCAGGAAGAATTTCTGGATGCCTTGGCGCAGATTTTATTGCCCGATGCACAGGTTCAGGTTTCTACCGATCACAGTGGCTATGCAAGCTGGATTCTGGAAGAGTTTCTGGCAAGCCCTTGTTTCATATCAGTTTATGATGACCCCTTGCGCCAGCAATCCACCTTTGAAGATCATATCACTACCTGGTTTGAAGCAGAGCAACGTCGCCAGGGTTTTAACCCGCAATTCATGCTTTTTAAACGAATTTAGGAGTTTATATGAGCTACGATTTTAGTTCCAACCAAGACGTTAACACCATGTTGAACAAAGTAGTACAGAGCATCACAAGCCTTGCCGAAGAGCAACTGCAGCATATCAAACGCCTAACCCGCATAGGAGAATCCCTATCTTCCGAACCGGATTTGGACAAGATTTTTGATATGATTCTGGAAGAAGGCGTGGAATTCACCAAAGCAGATGCCGCCACTATTTATAAGGTTAGTGAAGATGGTATGCTGCTGGAGTTTGAAATTGTCTATAACGCTACCCTCAATTTGAGGCTGGGGGGATCTCGCGGGTCTGTTAATTGGAAGAGTATCGAGCTGTATGATGAACAGAATAACCCAATGAAAAACAAAATAGTTACCAGCGTGTTTCACAGCAAGCAGAGCTTAAGTTTCGACGATGTTTATGAAACCAAAGAATATGATATCAGCGGTACCATCCTTACAGATAAGGGAAACAATTACCGTTGCAAATCGATGCTAACCATTCCCCTAAAAAACCACGAAAATGAAGTTATGGGCGTTATTCAGTTTATCAATGCCATGGATAAAGAAAAAAA
>JAVEUB010000193.1:3168-5930 GCA_034005785.1 Cloacimonas sp. (SeqCode)
GAAAAAAACATTGTTAGTTTCACTTCTGAACATAAAGCGATGCTTTCTTCCCTTGCCTCGCAAGCAGCCATCGCTCTTTCAAACCGCAAACTGGTGCAGGGCTTGGAAGATTTGTTATATCAGTTTATGCGTTCCATAGCCACCGCAATTGAAAAGAAGACCAAATACTCCTTCGATCATATCAGCCGTGTGGCTACGCTTACGGAGCTGTTTGCAGATAAAATCAACGAGGCTGATGAGGCATATTTTGGCGGACGCCGCTTTAGCGAGAATGAACTTAAAGAAATTGCCATGGCAGGCTGGATGCACGATGTAGGCAAAATTGTAACCCCGGAATACATCATGGATAAAAGCACCAAACTGGAAACCATCTTTGATCGGGTAGAGCTGATTAAGCTCCGTTTTGAGAAACTTGAATTAATGTTAAAACTATTAGAAACTAAGATTTCTGATGATGATTTTAATGCGTTTGTTAGCGAACATATAGATAAAGCTATCTCTGGCAAAGATGTATATAGCTTTCTTGCTGATGCCCAAAAGTTCGTTGAACGCCTTAATTTTGGTGAAGAATTTGTTGCTGATGAAGACCTGCAAAGAGTTGATGCGCTAAACAACATCAATTTTGACTATGATAATCGGCACTACTTCCTTTTTTCTGAAGATGAAAAGCAAAACCTGTTGATTAAAGGGCGAGGAACCTTTACAGGTGCTGAATACCAAGTGATGAAAGACCATGTAACGATAACCTGGGAGATGCTATCTCAGCTCACTTTCCCTCGCAAGTTCAAGAACGTAGCGTTCTATGCCTCCACACACCATGAAGCCTTAAACGGCAAGGGCTACCCCAAAGGCTTAACCGCTGAGCAGTTACCCCTGCAATCGCGGATAATTGCCGTTGCCGATATATTCGAAGCGTTAACTGCTTCCGATCGTCCTTACAAGAAGGCTAAAACTCTATCCGAATCGCTGGATATCATGGCTACCATGGTAAAAATAGGACATCTGGATGCAAGCTTGGTAAGCTACTTTCTGGATTCCGGTTTGTATCTGGAATATGCACAGCGCTTTATGAAACAGGAATACATCGACCCTGTGGATACTCAAGCCTTGAAGAGTAAGTATTCTTGATTGAGGTGACAGGTGACAGAAGTTTGCTTGAGGGGCTGTTTTGCAAGCCCCTCCTTTATTTAGCGCCTCTTGCTGGGTACACGGATCAGGCATTTCGCAGTGTTTGCAAACTTATGGGAGCGGAAGTGATGCTTAGCGAAATGGTGAGTGCCGATGGTTTAATGCGTGATTCCGCTAAGACTGTGCGTTATGCGAAGTTCGCAGAATCAGAGCGTCCTGTGGGTATCCAAATATTTGGCAACGATCCTCTGGTAATGGCAAAAGCTGCGGAATTTCTAATTCCCTATATGCCCGATTTTATCGATGTCAATATGGGCTGTCCGGTAAAAAAAGTTATCCGGCGTGGGGCTGGTAGCGCATTGATGCAGGAGCCAGAACTGGCTGCCAAAATTGTGCGTGAAGTGAAACAAGTTGTTTCCGGCATCATTCCCCTAAGTGTTAAGTTTCGCAGTGGTTTGGACAACAATAACGAAAACTTTCTGCAGTTTGGCTTGTTAATGGAAAAAAGCGGTGCAGACTTTCTGTGCCTGCATCCCCGCACCACCAAACAAATGTTCTCTGGCAAAAGCAATTGGGAGCATATCCGCCTGCTAAAGCAGCAGCTAAGCATCCCGCTGATCGGCAATGGCGATATTGCCTGCCCCGAAGATGCAAAAAAGATGCGTGACCATACCAATTGCGATGGACTGATGATAGGGCGTGGCGCACTGGGTAAACCCTGGATTTTCTCGCAATGCAGAAGCTATCTGGAAACCGGGACTTATATACCTATCACGAAAAGTCAACTCCTGGCAAACATCCTTATACACATTGATACAGCCCTGCTATTCATGCACGAATTGAGGGTGGTAAAAGAAATGCGGTCGCAATTGTGTTTTTATACTAAAGGCCAATTGGGAGGTGGTGAACTACGCAATAGGATCAACCACGCCGAAAGCGCGGAAGAGCTTAAAGACCTGCTGCGTGGGGGGTTAATTTAAGCCAGCGTTTTAACTCAAAAATCTGCTGCTAAAGTTATTGTGGTTTTTTTCATTGCTCATGCACGCAGATTTTTAAGTCAAATTCGCTCGTGTGCATGAACCACCCCTGGAGCGAGTTTGACTTATAGTTTTGCCGTTGTGCAATCAGCTTTACCATCTATCTTCTATCTTCAATTGTTACACCAGCTTTCGGCAGAACTATGAGTTAAACCGCGGATTACAGCGTATCGTAGCCTGCATCATAGCCCAATTGTCTCGTAGCCCGCATCGTAGCCCAATTGTCTCGTAGCCCGCATCATAGCACAATTGTCTCGTAGCCCGCGTTTTAACTCAAAAATCTGCTGCTAAAGTTATTGTGGTTATTTTTCATTGCTCATGCACGCAGATTTTTAAGTCAAATTCGCTCTTACCCATCATTGCAACTAAAACTACGAATGTGTTTCACTCTTCCACTTTTCCACTCTTCCACTCTTCCACTCTTCCACTCTTCCACTTTTCCACTTTTCCACTCTTCCACTCTTCCACTCACAACTCACACTTACCGATAATCTCACTAAGCATAATGTTCGTTTCTTTCAGAAAGTTATGCAGCCCTTCATGAAGCTTGGGTGCTGCCAGAGGATCAATAAAATTTGCCGTTCCCAAAGCCACCAT
>JAVEUB010000194.1:0-5869 GCA_034005785.1 Cloacimonas sp. (SeqCode)
ATTTTTGTTCCACAAACTCCTGAAGAAAAACAAGATATCTTCACCAACAAAAATATGAGTTAAACCGCGGATTGTGGAGTAGCGATAAATAGCCAGATATCCTGTTACCCTGTAGTCCGCGTTTGGATGAACCACCCTTGGAGCGTGTTTGACTTATATTTTTGTTCCACAAACTCCTGAAGAAAAACAAGATATCTTCGCCAACAAAAATATGAGTTAAACCGTGGATTGTGGAGTAGCGATAAATAGCCAGATATCCTGTTACCCTGTAGTCCGCGTTTTAACTCAAACTATTGCTAATCAAGGAGAAACCAGATAGATGAAGAACCGCTGCACGCAATAGTTTAAGTCAAATTCGCTCCAAGGGTGTGCGTAGCTCTCACTGCGAAGCCGCAAGTTTTGCTTGACAGTTTCTTACCAAATAATTCTTTATCGTTAGTAGTGTGTCTGCTACAAAAACGCGGATGCAAGGAGTTATTATGAAACGCTTTTGTTTAGCTCTGGTACTAATCGGAATGCTCTCTGCCATGCTGGCAAATCCGATTACGCCTATTTTCTGCTATCGCTTTTGGTTCCTTGGAAACGGGGATATCCATCTGGAACTCTCACCCGAAGTTCAATATACCCCTTGTGACAGTCTGGATTTTTTTGATGGCAGCACGCACCATTTTTTTTCATTCGATCCTTATCTGGTTCAATTCCCGTACCCGTTAACCTTTTCCAATACAGGCTTAAGCCCCATAAGCGGCTCTTTCACAATTACTAACTTCCATGGCGAGTATAGTATGTCCGAAACTGTTAGCTGGGGGCCAGAAACAACCAATGATTTATCCTCATTATCCGGAACGCAGTGCGCTGTGCAATTGCGGCGAGAGACTGAATTGGGCGATGCCTATTCAGTGTGGGCAAAGGATTACAGCCCGGATGCAAGCACTTACAATACCACTCTTGCCAGAAGTACCACCAGCGTTAGCTGCAAGAATCTGCAAGGACAGCCTATTCCTAATGCCCGTGTTTATTTTTACGGGCCCTGTGGATATCAAGATTCTGGAACTGATGGCTGTGCTGCTTTAACTGATGTGTGCGCAAGGACTACTGTACAAGTTTACGCTCCTGGAACATGGATCAGTGTGTATAACAGCACGTTTTTTGCCGAGCCGGATCAAAGCTACGAGCATAATGTAGTGTGGGATTGGGTAGCCACTGAAGACCCCTTAGCACCTATTGTGCCAGGTGTGTTTAGCGTTCAGCCCAATGTGCTGCGTAATTCCAGGGAGAGATTGATAAGCCTTCGTTACGATAAATTGCTTGCCACTGATGCAGTAGTAGAGCTGTATAACCTGAAAGGACAGTTTATTAGCAAAACCGCATTTACTGGCACAGAGCAGTTTTGGACACTTCCCTCTGGCCTGGGAAGTGGGGTTTATTTTCTGAAACTGAATAGCTCAGATAGAACTTTGGGTACCGCCAGGGTAACAATCTTACACTGATAATTTCCAGCCCAGCTTGTAAATTTCCTGCTGCACCGTTTGTGGTGCGCAGTATTGCAGCATTTTTTGCAATTCTGCCTCTATACTGCGGGCAGAAAGCTGTGATATCAGCCCGTCTTCGCTCTTCATGGCGTTATAAGTACCCGGCTCTATCCTAAAACCAAAGCGCAAGGCAAAACGCAGCGCACGCAATAAGCGCAAAGGGTCTTCATTAAATTTGTGAAATGGCTCGCCTACACAGCGGATAGTCCCCTGTTGCAGATCAGATAAGCCCATACTGCACAAATCAAGTATTTCTCCGGTTTTTGCATTCATCAGCAAAGCATTGATTGTAAAATCCCGCCGCAACACATCATCCGCCAAAGTGCCTGGAAACACTTTTGGGTAACGGTTTCCCAGCTTGTAAACCTCTTTGCGGGTAGCCACAAACTCCAGTGTTGTACCACCTGCGCTAAACTTTGCCGTGCCATAAGCAGGATAACTGCAATAATCCTCGCCCTCAAGCTTGGGGCAAAGGTATTCGGCCAACCGGATTCCGCCATTAGGCAGATCTACGCTGATATCCACATCCGCTGCAAAAACTCCAAACCCCTCGACTTCCCGACCTCCAGATTTCTCTACTTCCAACTCCCAATCTCGCACACAACCACCGGCAAAATATACCTTTCCGCAAAATTCTGTGCCGATAAGCATGGGTTTTATCTGCAGCCGCAGGGTTTCCAGATTCACAAAATCAGCTCTGCAATTACGGTGTTGGAGATAAACAACGCTTCTGTGCTTAAAGCAAGCCGGCCACTTTCCAGCCGTAGCATGCCAAGCTTTTGCAAATGCGCTATTTGCTTGGCATATATAGTTTCCGCATTTTTCCCGAACCGCTGTGCGAAATCCTGCAATTCTATCCCCTCTATCAGCCTTAGCCCCATCATCAAAAAATCCTCCCACATGCGTTGCAGGTCGCACATCTGTTTTTCAGGGAACATGTTGCCTGCGCTTATTCCGGCAAAATAATCCTCCAGATTGGCAGGATTCTGATAACGCCAGGGCACTATCCATCCCGCTGCAGAAGCACCTAAAGCGAGGTATTCCTTACTCTGCCAATAAGCGTGATTGTGGCGTGAAGCCTTACCGGGCAAGGCAAAATTGGATATTTCGTAGTGCTGATATCCAGCCGCAAGCAGCGTGCTGCGGATCAATTGATACTGCATCGCGCAGTCATCTTCACCCGGAAGCTGCGCCAGGCTTTGTTCTTCAGCATAGCGGGCGCAACCTTCATCCAAACTAAGCAAATAACAAGAGATATGTTCTGGCTGCAGGGCAAGATAGGCGTCCAGATTTTGTTTCAGGCTATCTAAATCACGTCCTGGCAGTCCATACATAAGATCAAAGGAGATATTATCGTAACCAAAATCGCGGCAAAGCGTTATCTTAGCACCAATTTGCTCTGCTTTGTGCTTGCGATCCAGCCATTCAAGCTCGGTATTACGCATGCTTTGCAAACCAAGGGATAGTCTGTTAACGGGGGTTTGGCGCAGTTCAGTTAAAAATGAGGCATTTATTTGCAGCGGGTTTATTTCCAGGGTGATTTCGGTTTTTGGGCTAATCAGCAACCCCTCGCACAGCGTGTTAATCTCAGAGCAAGACAGCAAGGAAGGGCTGCCCCCTCCGAAATATACCGTGTTTAAAGGGCGTTTCAGGATATCCCGGTACATCAGCTTTTCTTGTTGCAACCAGCCCAAATAATCCGGCAAAACCTTGCGATTATAGGGTAGTGAGAAGAAACTGCAATAACCGCATTTGGACAAGCAAAAGGGAATGTGGATGTACAGGCTTAATGGGGGTGGTGAAAAATCCTGTTCCATCGGACGTGAGGATCGTCGTATAATTTGTTGAATTCAATCCCCTTGCTCCAAAAAATCAGCCAAGGCGTACCGGTGATGTACCTGCGCTCCAAAAAACCCCAATAACGGCTGTCTTCACTTACGTCACGGTTGTCGCCCATCACAAAATATCTGCCTGCGGGCACTTTGATGGGACCAAACCAATCGCGGTTAAAAACCTTGCGCATCGAGGTGGAATCGGCAGTGGTACTTACACGAAAAGGCTCGTACCAATCGTTCATGGACACATAATCCATTTGGTTTTCGGGATAGGTGAAATCTTCCACAACGCGTGGGGCAGCAGGCGGACTGGGAATCGCCATGCCATATTGCTCTTTGCCTGTGGTGTATTCTTTGCCATTCACGAACACGATTTTGTTTCTAACTTCCACCGTATCACCAGGCATACCGATCACCCGCTTGACTACATTTTTACGGGCATAATAGCAAAGATGGAAGGCGGTTAACGGCATCTTTTGAAAAGCCGTAGCCTTGTTTATATAGAGGGGGGGGAAAATCTTGATAAAATCGTTTTTGCTGATCTCATGCTCCGGAGTGCCTTCCTCAATTTTGGGATAGCGGAAGGTAACGATATCGCCCTGTTTGGGATCGGTGAAATAATATTTCAGCTTATTTGCCACCAGGTAATCGCCCACCAATAGTGTCTTTTCCATGGACGATGAAGGAATAAGGAAATTCTCGAACGTGTAGTTGCGGATAATCATCGCCACCACAAAGGCAAACAAAATCGCCTCTATCCAATCCTGCACTGATGGTTTACGTTTGCGGAATTTCTTGCCTTCGGGGATCGGGGTTACACCATAGCCCAAAGCTTCATTCTTGCTTTTATCTTGTTTATTCACAGGCTTTTCTCTCATTTTGCTACTTGTCCTTGAAACTTTTATTCTTTATGTAGCACGTATGCTTTGAAGGCAAGGATTGTGTCAAGCGAAAACGGAAAATTGCCAAGAAGGGGAATGCCTGCGTCTCGCTGGCAAGGTCTGTTAGCATCCACACTAACAGTGAAAAAGAATGCCGACGTGGACGTCGGCAGACCTTTCCTGCGAGGACGCAGGAACTCCCTCTCTCACTGAGCAGCTCTAACCTTACGGAAAATTTATTACAATATTCTTCACTTCCGGATACTTTTCCAGATGTTCTCTGATCTCCTGGGCAATATTATCGCGCCATTGATCGAAATTCATGATATTCATATCAATTAGCACTTCGCCATCGCTAAAGCCTATGTATTTCACCATCTTCAGGCTGATGATGTCTTCGCCAACTTTGGGATAAATAATCTTTTTCAGCTCCTCGGCGATGGTTTCTTTGCTAAAATTGGGCACTTCTTTCAGGCCATTGGCAATCTCATAATTGGAAATTGCCGTTTGCAGCGTATCGGCAGCTAAAACACTGCAATGCACTTTTACCGGAGGAAGGCCATCAAGCGCTTCCATGGCATCCCGCCAGGTAATCTGCTTGGCTTCATCCAGGGTTTTTCCTTTGGCAAGATCGGTGATAATGGAAGCCGTGGCGATGTTTGAAGCACAGCCATAGGACAAAAAACTAACATCCTGTATCGTCTTATGATCTTCGCTAACCTTAAGATACACAGTTACTTGATCTCCACAGGCAGGGCTGCCTTCTGTAGCCACTGCATCGGGATTTTCCATTTTACCCACATTGTGCGGGTGCATGAAATGGTCTAAAACTTTTTGTGAGTATTGCATTTATTTCTCCTTGCTCATTGCATTATACAGGGGGCTTCTGGCTCGTAGCTCGGTGCTAATCAGCGCCAGAGCTGCCACCGTTTCGTCAATTTGGGCTTTGGTGGTGTAGCGGCTGAGGGTAAATTTCATCGAGCCATGCGATTGCACATGGTTTTTGCCCATCGCCATCAGAACGTAATTAGCCTTTAAACCTTGCGAGGCACAAGCGCTACCGGTGGCAACAGTTATGCCCTGCGCATCCAGCATCATGGTGATAGCTTCGCCTTCGATATAATCTATGGATACATTTATGTTATGAGGGGCGCGCTTTTGCCCGCGTGGACCATTCAATTCAATATGCGGAATGGTTGCTTCCAGGGAGCTAAGCAAGTAATCGGATAAATCTCTTAGTTGCTTTGTGGTAGCGGTTAAATCGGCAAAAGTAAGCTCTACAGCTTTGGCAAAACCGGCAATCAGAGCAATGTTCAGTCCGCCGGTTTGCAGATTATCCACCCGCTTTATCCCGTGAATCAACTGCCCAAGTTTAACGCCACTGCGCTGATACAATGCGCCAATGCCCTGAGGTCCATGAATCTTGTGCGCACTTAGTGCTAAGGTATCGATTCCCAAAGCGTTTACATCCAGCGGTATCTTGCCAAACGCCTGCCCCCCATCCACATGGAAGAATATCTTATGGTCGGCAGCTTCAAGTATGGCCTTAATTTCTGCTAAAGGCTGAATGGTCCCCACCACATGGTTAACCGCGGTGGTCATAAACAGAATTGTATCTTTG
>JAVEUB010000195.1:0-5053 GCA_034005785.1 Cloacimonas sp. (SeqCode)
TGGCTTGGTGCTGGAGGAGTGGCTA
Organism: Cloacimonas sp. (SeqCode); assembly: GCA_034005785.1. GTDB lineage: Bacteria > Cloacimonadota > Cloacimonadia > Cloacimonadales > Cloacimonadaceae > Cloacimonas. Next base: position 26 of record JAVEUB010000195.1, read on the forward strand.
AGCGACAGGAACCTAATAACAGCATAGCGATGATCAGGCTGATAAATCCCCCAAAAGGTACAGATAAAGAGCATTTACTATAAGCCATAACGCATTGCTGCCTGTATACCTACGGTATGTTTGTTCAAGCTGTTTCTTGAGTCCTGATAGCGGTAGAAGAAACCAAGCCTGTTATCGGGGGCAAAAAACCAATCCACTGAGGTAAAAGCCTGATAATCGGAGATACCTGAAACTATATCGAGAGCAACGCCAGGGTTTAGGGCAAGCTTACCTACAGATTGATGCCAAACAAGCTGATAGCGCTGCTTAAGCTGCTCTTTTGGCTCCAGAGTGTGGCAGTAGGCAGATAGATACAGATAAGCCTGGGGGTTGGGGATAAATTTGCCTTCAGTCTGGGCGAAAAATCCTGTATGCGCCTGGGTGCGTTCATGCTCGAGAAAATAACTTAGGGCTGCTTCTCCAGCCATAATGACCTTATCAGAGTTGAAGTTTAGGAAAAGGGCAGATACGGAAACAGGAGTACGCCAATGGGTATCCAAAGCTCTAAATTCTTGCTTAACACCTGCCGCAAAGGCGTTATCGTTACTTCGCCAACTACCCCCCAAGATGCCTGTAGCTTGATTGTGCACATTGCCCCCAAGTTGCAAGTAATAACGCTGTAACTTAGTTTTATGGGCTATTTCCAAGCCATTGAAGCGCATTTCCTGATAGAGAAAATCATCTTGATTAGCGCTAACAATATGATTTGGATGATTCTGGTTGGGAAGGCCATAGCCGGTTAAAATAGAGGCGGCAGCTATTTCCCAAGCAGTTTTTTGATAGGATAGCCTGAAATCCCTGATCTCTAAGTTGTTATCGATAAAATCAGGATAGCTTTGCAGCTTCAGGTTTAGCTTGAAATTGTTACATTGCAGCGAATCAAGCCCGATGCTTATCCGGTAGAACTCGTTCCAAGCAAGCTCTTTGCGATTTTGAGCCGGGGTGTAGGAAGTGGTGTTTGCGCTGTCCCAGGCGAAAGACACAGGTAAATCAAGCGCATTCAGCCTCAACCCGCAGCATAACAGCAAAGCCAACAAAGCAATACTAAGTTGTTTACCTGGAAACATAATAAAGCATCATCCTATCAGCGAGTTATGGCTACTCCGCCATGGATTATCTGACGAATTTGCAAACTGATGGTGGCAATATCCAAATTGGCGTTGCTTGCCAGCCATTGACACAACACAATATCCATCGCTCCTACCAGAATGTAGGAAAAGGCACACGGATCAATGGGGAGTATTTTATTATCTGCTATGGCTTTAGTGGCAATATCCTGCACAAATGTGAGATAGCTGCGCAAAGGGTTGTAGCCGGGGTTGCGGCTGGCAAAATTCTCGCTCTGGCGCGATTCCACGGTAAGAAACCTTGCTACATGCGGTTTTTCCCGTACCAAGGTAACATGGTGCATGAAAAATTCATACAACCTGTCCATGGGATCGGCTATGTGTTCAGTTTTTTTGATGATGACCGCCAACTCTACTTCGATGATTTCTTTCATGCAATGTTGCAGGAGGTCGTCCTTATTTTCAAAATAAACATAAACTGTGCCCTGAGCTACTCTGGCTTTTTTTGCCACATCTGCAATGGTGGCCAGATTGGAACCCTTGCGGGCAAATACCTCAATGGCAGAATTAAGTAATAACTCACGCTTAGTTTGGCGTTCTGCTTTGCGAAGTGGTTTCTGAGCATCGTTCATTTATATACTCCATAAAACTTAGTTTACTTGGGTAAGCATCTGAAAAGATCAGGTTTTGTCAATACCTTTGTGCGCCTCATTGATTTCGGTTGACACAATAGCAGGCTTAAATTATTCTGTAAATAAATCATTAAATCTATAGGAAGCAAGATGCAAGCCAAAAATATACTTCTCTGTGTCTGCGGTGGAATTGCCGCCTACAAAGCAATTGATCTGGCCAGTATGCTACATAAGAATGGCTATGTGGTGAAAACTGTGCTGACCGATAATGCGCAAGAGTTTGTAACTCCGCTCAATTTTGAAGCGATAACGCATAACAGCGCACATACGGATTTATATAGCGATAACGACCCCATTCCGCATATAAGCTTGGCTGATTGGGCAGATTTAGTTGTGGTGTGCCCTGCCACGGCAAATATAATTGCCAAAGCTGCCCATGGTTTGGGTGACGATCTGCTTTCTACAGTGCTACTTGCACATACGAAACCGATACTGTTCGTCCCGGCGATGAATGTAAATATGTATCGCTCTGTGGCTGTTCAGGACAATCTGAACATCCTCCAAAAACGGGGACATTATATCATGCAACCCGAAAGCGGGATGCTTGCTTGTGGCTATGAAGGCAAAGGTAAATACCCAGCTAATGGCGAGATTGTTGCTGCCATAGCTACCTATCTGCGCTATAAGCAAGACCTTGTTGGCAAGAAAGTATTGCTCACAGCTGGGGCTACCGTGGAAGCTATTGACCCTATGCGTTTCATTAGTAACCGCTCTTCAGGGAAGATGGGGCTTGCGTTTGCCAGAGCCTTAGCGCTGCGTGGGGCAGAGGTGTATTTGTTGTACGCAAATATTGGTTTGCCGATACCACATTATCTGCAAGAAACAGTGCACTGCTTAACGGCTAAATCTATGTACGACGCAGTTATGGAAAGGTTTGAGGCTATGGATTGGATCATCAAATGCGCAGCAGTGGCAGATTATCAATTAGCCGATCCCTCTATGGAGAAACTACCCAAACAAGCTGGTCTTTGCTTAAATTTGATTCCTACCCCCGATATTCTTGAAGAATTGGGACACAAGAAAGCACCCGGGCAAAAACTGATTGGCTTTGCCGCTCAGACCGAAAATATCCGTGCTAAGGCATTTGAAAAGTTTAAACGCAAGCAAGTTGACCTGATGGTGGCGAATAATATTAACGTAGCCGGGAAAGACGATAGCGAGATTACTGTTATTGGTGCCCTGCCTATCAGCCCCGAAATGCTTAGTGAGCCTCAAGTACAATTCGTAAAGCTTATTGGGGATAAACTAACCCTTGCTCATGGCATTATCGATATTATCAATACCTTATGAAGTTAATGCTAATTACCGGGGCAAACGGACAGATTGGCAGCTACCTTGCCCATGCTTACCGTGACCAATACGAGCTTGCCTTGTTGTATCATAATCGCGCTGAACGCCTTGGCAACTTCGAGCCAAACATGCTGTTCAAAGTGGATTTGGAAAACACGGAGCAAGTGAGCAGCACGATAGCACACATAGCAGAGCAATACAAACAAGCCCCGGCAATACTAATACACTGCGCGGCAAAACGTTCTGCGGATGCCATGCCTTTGGCAAATACCGAGCCGGACACTTTTAAAGATGTATTCAACAGCAATTTTATGGGTGCTTATAACATCTTGCGTTATACGCTTTCTTTTATGCAGGAAAACCGCTTTGGGCGTGTAGTAATGTTTGGCAGCGATGTTAGCCGTAGCGGGCTTCCCCGTGGCAGTGCCTATGCAGCCGCAAAAGCAGGGATTGTAAACTTGGTGAAAAGCGTTGCCAGAGAAATGGCTACTTACAATGTATTGCTAAATGCCATTTCGCCCGCGCCTGTAGATACAATATTGGAAGAAGATTACCAGGGGGAATACCTCAGATTTCGCCAAGAATACTTTGCCAGGCACATTAGCAATGTGCCCAGCGGTAAATTGGTATCCCAGGTAGAGATTAAACGAGTAGTAGATTTGATGATTTCCGCTGAAGTGGAAAACATGAACGGAGAGGAAATATTTTTAACAGGAGGATTACAATGACTAAGATACATATACTTATAATAGCGATGCTGTTAACTTGCATGTTTGTGCATGCTGTTCCCTTTATGGATGGAGAAAAGCTAACCTTTGATGTGAAATACGGAATTATTAACGCTGGAGAAGCAACTCTGGAAGCCAGAACTTCATTGTATCAGGGCAATCCGGTGTGGTATTTATCCACCAATGCCAAAACGCATACTTTTTTTGATAAGGTATTCAAAGTTCGAGACAGAGTGGAATCTTGGTGGGACAAGGATACGCTGCTGCCTTATAAGTTTGCTAAGAACTTGCAGGAAGGCAAGTACAAGCAACACCGGGTACACATCTACAACCAGGCTGCTTTATCAAGTACTTATCAACGCTGGCAGTATAAGGAAAGCCGTTTTGAAAACAAAGAAATGGATATTCCGGCTAATTCGCAGGATATCTTAAGTGCCTTTTATGCAGTGCGAACAATGCCGCTAAGTGTAGGAAAATCTGTACTGGTAAACATCACGGCAGATGGAAGATCTATGCTTACAGAGGTTAAGGTGCATCGTAAAGAAATGGAGAAAACTATTTTTGGCGAAGTAGAATGCTTGGTGATAGAACCCAAGCTGAAAGGTGAAGCAGTGTTTAAGCAAAGCGGACGCATCCTTATCTGGGTTACTAACGATCAATACAAGATACCGGTGAGGCTGGAAAGCAAGATTACCTTTGGCAGCTTTGTGGCAGTATTGAAAAGCGCGCAACAAGTACCCCTAAGGGTTAGGTCATGATTCCTGATTTACTTGCACTGAAAGCTTATGATTATAATCTGCCCAAGGAACTGATTGCTCAGCAACCGGTTAATACACGCAGTGAATCTCGCTTGATGCACTTGCAACGCAAGGCTGAAATTATCTCGGAAGGGAAATTCAGCGACCTGCTTGAGATACTGAAGCCTGGCGATCTCCTTGTAGTAAATAGCAGCAAAGTGTTTCCTGCACGGCTGTTTGGCACCAAAGATAATGGTGGCAAGATTGAAGTGTTATTACTGCACCAGACCGGAGATAACGAGTGGAAAGCTATGGTATCCCCCGGAAAAAGGTTAAAGACAGCACAGTGGCTTACATTTTCAGATAACATGAGCGCTTTTTGCAGCCAGGGAGATAGCGAAGGCTTGCGTGATCTTAGCTTTAGGTGTTCTGTTCCCTTTTGGGAAGAAGTGAGGCGCATTGGGCATATACCCTT
>JAVEUB010000196.1:0-5825 GCA_034005785.1 Cloacimonas sp. (SeqCode)
GGTTTGGTGCAAGTAACTAATCCAAACAACATTTTCCTTAGCCATGAACACCAGCAAATTGGTACCTCCATCGGGTGCATTATGGAAGGTAGCCGCAGCTTTATTGTGGAAGTGCAAACGCTGGCTACAGGCTCGAACTACGGCACTCCGCAACGGGTAGTTGTAGGCTTGGAACAAAAGAAACTGGCCATACTACTTGCTATTCTGGAGAAAAACCTTGCTTTGTATCTACGCAATAGCGATGTGTTTATCAATCTGGCAGGGGGTATTCGCAGTGCAGATCCCAGCCTGGATCTGGCTATTTTGGCTGCTATTATCTCCAGCCTGAAAGACAAACCGCTATCTGAAGGATCGGTATTTATCGGTGAGGTCGGCTTGAATGGAGAAGTGCGCCCTGTTTCCCAATTGGATTCACGCATTAACGAAGCAATAAAGCTGGGCTATAGCAGAATTTATGTGTCCGGTTATGCGAAGGTGAAAGCCAATCCCAAGGTTACCAAGGTGAAGGATATAAAAGCGCTGTTTGCAGCTTTGGAATAAGTGCTGGCGTGCTGGAGTGCTGGAGTTCTGGAGTTCTGGAGTGCTGGAGTTCGGGAGTACTGGTGTGTTAGAGGTTTCGGTGCTTTCGGTGTTCTCGGTGGCTAATTTTGGAAAGTTAGAAGGTTGTTAAGAGCGCCAAACGCATGCGCCCAAGTATGGCAAATTTATATGCGTAATCCGCGTGTAAAATCTGCGTAATCTGCGGGAAACTAAACCTGTTTCACTCCACTTTCTTACTTACTCTCAATTCCCCTACTGGATAAAGAACCAAGCCCTTCCCGAACTTAGTTCAGGAAGGGCACAAGATGTAATGCGTATCGTTATAACAGAGTAAGTAAGCAAGGCGTGGGCTAAAATTTGCTATTTTTATTGACATAATATCAGGATCGATAGACATGGTACTAAGGCTCGGAACAGAATTTTGCTTAGGCAGTATTTACTTTGGCTATCTTACTCGGATATAAGGATTAAGGGTTTATGAATAATGAAGTTGCAGTATATTAAGTTTGTGGTATTTCTCAGCGTGGAAAAAACGGATATTTCCAATATTTCTTTCCACTCTGCCTTTAGAGGTATCTTTGGAAGAGTGCTAAAAGAAACCTTCTGCATCCAGAAACGCCTGGTATGCACTGATTGCCCCATGAAATCATGCTTATACCGTACCATCTTCGAATCCGAGCAACACGGCTTCGAAAACTTCAAACCATACATTATCCGCCATCTGGCAAGCGTCCAAAACACAATCATAATCGAGTTTACTATTTTGGGATTCATTGTGGAATACTCCAGTTCAATCATCCATGCGCTACTGAAGATGCAGGATTTCCCGCTTGTAATAGAGAATCAAAGCTATCCGCTTACAATTCTTAAAATCATCGATGCGGCCAAGAATCTTGTTTATGCTCAATCTGAAAACACTATCACAGCCCCAAAAACTATGTTGCTAAAGTTTATTCCCACCGGCAAAGATGCTGTTACGCTAAAGTTCCTTACTCCCCTGCGGATGAAACATGAAGGAGCTTTGATGCGTAGTTTTAACTGGCAGGCATTTTACCGTGGGCTTTATTACCGCATTCAGTACATCAATACCGTGTTTAACTCTGAACCCACATGTTTACCCGCATTGTGGGAAGATAAAGCTACTGTTTCCGGCAATCTGCAATGGCAGGAAATGTACCGAAAAAGCTACCGCCAGAATCAGAAAATGAGCCTGGGAGGGCTTATCGGCGAAGTGTTGATCTTAAATCCAGACCCCAAAACAGTAGGCTTGCTGCGAATAGGAAGCGTAATTCAGGCAGGAAAACAAACTACTTTTGGGCTGGGAAAGTATGAATTAAGTTAATATGATTATTATTAAGGAGGTTATATGATTGATGTGTACGATATTGCCCTGGCAGGGCTATTGCACGATATTGGAAAAGTGATGCAACGAGCCGAAGAACCAATAGTTAAAACCAGGTATGAAATGAGGTGTCCAAGTTTTAACGGAGTAATCAGCCATCAACACGTGATGTGGTCGGAGCTGTTCTTTGCCCCACTGGCAGAAAAAGATGTTTACTGGCAAGAGATTGCGAATTTGGCTTCCAGCCATCACAACGCTTCCGCCTATGCCAATCCTGCCGACAAAGAGAAGTATTGGCTAATCCAGTGCCTTATTATGGGCGACAGAATCTCTTCCATGTGGGATAGAAGCCCCGATGATGAAACCAATACCCGCGGAACCTTCAAATGCAAGCCACTCTACAGCATCCTGTCCGATGTTTCATTGGGGTCTGGCATCTCAGAAGCTGATGCATTTAAGATAGGGGCTAAGCAAAGCACCGATGATTCTGCCTTTCCCCGCAAAGTGGATGCCACCACCCTGAAGACAGCAGAATACAAAAGCGTATATCAGCAGTTCAAAACAGAGTTTAATAACCAGACCACAGCTTTGAATAGCGGATCTATTAGCAAAGTAAACTTTGTGGATGCAGTGGATTCGTTACTGGAGAAGTACTTTTGGAGCGTTCCTTCCAACACCATGGAAAAAAAGCCGACCAATTCGCTTTACTATCACAGCAAAATTACTGCCGGAATCGCCTGTGCCCTCTTTGCTTACTATCAGGATAAACCGGATTACCGCGGTGAGCTACACAACCTGATTGAAAGTGAAAAAAGAGTTCTAATGCTTGTGGGGGGAGATCTTAGCGGCATCCAGAGCTATTTGTTTGATCTGCATCCGGAGCATTCCAAAAAAGCTGCCAAGACCTTGCGAGCCCGCTCTTTCAAGATTAAAACCCTCTGCGATATTGTGTTGCAAAGAATGTGCCGTGAGCTTGGCTTAGCCCGCCAATGCATCCTGATGAATGCCGGAGGTAAATTCATGCTGCTGGCACCCAATTCCCCCGAGGTGGAAACTTATCTAAGCAAACTTAAGACAGAGGTGGATAAGGTTTTCTATCACGAATTCATGGGTGCAGTAAGCTTGAACTTGGATTGGCACAGCACTATAAAGTTCAAAGACTTGAAGATGGATAGCTTTCCGGAAACTCTTGATGTTTTTATTGCCAATCTGGAAAAGGCTAAGCTGCATAAGTTCAGTTCCCTGCTGCGCCCGGAGGAAACTTGGAACAGCGAAGCTTTTGTTATCCGGCAAACAGCTTATTACAACACTCTTTGCCCACAGTGCGGAAAGAGAACTGTTGAAAAAGATTCCGAGATTTGTGACACCTGCATGAATGAGATCAAGCTGGGAGAGATATTACCCAAGCAGACACATTTTGTGATAAGCAAGGGGAAACCGAAGCATAAAGCCAATATCACCATTTTCTCAGAGCCGTGGTATCTGGAAGCATACAAACCCGGCACCAAGCTTAGCGAAGATAGCTTCGCCTTTTGCATAGCTGAAGATGCCACTGCCAAAGTGTTGCATTATCCATACAAGCCTGTAGCTACTGCATTACCAAGCTATGCAGAATTAACCGAAGCTCAGCAACAAATAATAGCAGACACCAAAGCTGATACCGAAGAAAATGATTCTCCCATTCTGTCCTTCGACGAGCTTGCCATGCTGGCTATGCAGTCCTGCGAAGAGGGCAAATATCGCGGTGTTCCGCTTAATGCGGTGCTGAAGGGTGATGTGGATAGCCTGGGCAATATCTTTTCTTTGGGATTGCGCTATAGAAGTGATGGCAAGAAAAAGCCGGAAGGATTCTCGCTTACTCAATATGCCACTCTTTCTGCGGCGATGGATTGGTTTTTCTCTGCCTATCTGCCTGCCCTGATATGCACCCGCCCCCAATACAGGAATCTGGTGTACATTGTTTATGCCGGAGGGGACGATTTCTGCCTGATAGGTCCCTGGAATGTGATGCTGGATTTGGTTATCCTGCTGGATAAGCAATTCAAAGCCTTCTGCGGTAATCACCCTGATCTGCATTTCTCTGCTGCGCTCAGATTACTGCACGGCAAATCCCCCATCCGCTTTGCTATCGATAAAACCGAGGAGGATTTGCAGCAAGCCAAGGCATACCCAAACTGCCCGGAGCAAACTATAGCCCACAAGAACGCTATCCATCTTTTTGATACCACTATCCCCTGGCAGAAAATGGCTGAAGTGATGGCTTGGGCAGATAAGTTCGATAAATGGCTGGATGAAGCCAAAAACAATGAAGATAAAGGTTTTAGCACCCAGTTCCTCTACCGGCTGCTGCAATATAACGAGATGGCTTTGCGCTATCAGGATAAAAAGGATATCCGTGACCTGCTGTATAAAAGCTACCTCACCTATGATCTTAAACGTAATTTCAGGGAAGTTTCCGAGCCTGTGGAAAAAATGCAGGAACTTGCCTGGCAGGATGAGCAAATACGCTATCTGCGCGTCCCGCTGCATAAAACTATCTACAAAAACCGAAAATATACGAACAAGGGAGGAAAGAATGATGCAAGAGATTAAAACTCGAGACCAAGTAAAGAAAGACCCAGACCCCAAAAGTGTGAACAACTTAGAGTTCTTCATTGATGGAAAGCTAAACCCTTTGTGGGTGTCTGACTATGCCGAGTACTATTCCGTTATGGTATTGGCTGAAAAGAGAATGACTATTAACCAGCTTCGTGCTTTCTTTAATGAATTTTTAAGAATTCAGGATTTAGCCGAAGAAAGCAATCCTTCTTGGATTGTTATGGCAAAAATGATGGAAGCAAAGGCAGTGTATCGAGTAAATTCGTCTAGCGCAAGGATACCTTATGAGTTCTCAGTGTTCATTACTAAGCTCATCTCTGATGTCGGCAATGATTTATCCAAGTTTAAAGCAGCATGTGTAATCATGGAAGCTTTAGTAGCATACTTTAAAAAAGATAAGTAAGGAGAATACGATGCTTAAACTAAATGTAATTTCAGGGAAATTGTTGCTTATGACTGGTTTGCATATTGGAGGAGCTGATGCTGGAGTTAAGATTGGAGGCATAGATAATCCCGTAATAAAAAACCCAATCACAAAGCTACCATATATTCCTGGCTCTTCTTTAAAGGGGAAGATTCGGTTCTTGTTGGAACACTATTATGGGCTTGCAAGCTCGGGAGAAGTATCAACGCTTAAAACAAAGACAACTTCAGCTATAGATTGGTCAGATAAATCAAGAAATGAAATTGCGGTTCTATTTGGCTGCTTGCCAGACAATAGAGATACATCTGTTGTTTTCCCAACAAGGGTTGTTTTCCGTGACAGTAACATCATCGGAGCTACCACCAATGGATTAAGCACAGATTCTATTGAAAGCGACATTGGGATACTCGTAGATAGAATGAATTCGAAGTTTGTTGAAGGCAAGGTCGAAGTTGCTATCGACCGTTTAAAAGGCACAGCGAAAGGAGGAGCTTTAAGACAAGTAGAAAGGGTTCCGGCTGGGACAGTATTTGAATTTGAAGTGGTGCTACGGGCATTTGAAGAGAAAGATTTATCGGGAAAAGCCGAAGGTGGCAATAACCACATCGAAATCATCAAGAAAGGCCTAAAGCTTCTGGAAAATGATGCCCTGGGTGGTTACGGCAGCCGTGGCAGCGGGCGCATAAAGCTTTTTGATCTTAAAATTGGAGACACCCCCTTTTCCTTAAGCGATGTAACACTGTAAGATTGGAGTAGCCATGTTATACAAGATTAAATGGAAACTGCTTTCTCCCATCGAAACGCAGTTGCAGAGCGATACCATTTTTGGTCACCTCTGTTGGGCTATAGCCTATATGAATGGTGAGGCTAAACTGAAAGAGTTACTGGCAGCTCTGGAAAAGCCTGTTCTGGTGCTTTCTT
>JAVEUB010000197.1:0-5772 GCA_034005785.1 Cloacimonas sp. (SeqCode)
GCTACATGCAATGCGGATACTATCTTGATAGCAAGGGTCTTCCCTACTATATGATAGTTAATCGCCGGGGAGAATACTTTGTGCCAGGAACAATAACGGAAGAGCGCTTTGTTCCTCCTTCAGAATATGGAAAATACTATCAGGAAGCGCTGCCCCAAACCCTGAATATGAGCTTCAACAGGCATGCTACCAAACGCTTTGGCAAAACACTTGCCCTGTTTGATCCCTCGGATAGCACGTTGTTTGTGGGTTCGGGGAAAAAACTTGATCTTAGCATTCCCGCTGGTGAAGGAAAACTCTTGCAGCTAACCGGAACCCTGCCTGCCAAGGTGAAAGGCAAGCACAAACTGAACGGGCAAACTATTCTTACCGGCAATATTGAGTTGCAGAAAAGAGCCAAGGTGGTTCTGGGTAAAAACGCTGAACTCATCCTGCTACCAGGCACACACTTACAGGTTTCTTCCAAAAGCAAGCTGTATTTAGCAGGAACTGTAACGCTATTGGGTGATGCCAGTATTAGCGTAAGCGGAAAATTTAAGCATAAAGGCACAAAGATTAACCGCGCTCCCAAAAGTAAATTTGAAGTTCATGGCTCCCCATTAACAGGTATGTAAGTGTATAAAGAAAAAGGTGTTATATGAATCCACAACCCTTCGACCTCTTTGAACTGGTAAGGATTATTCTTGCCAACCGCAAGATGATTGTAATCATCGTGTTAATTGCTGCCATAGCGGCTGTTGCTTATAGCCTGTTAACCCCGCAAATCTGGAGTTCCAAAGCCAGTTTCTTTGCCGTGGGCGAGGAGATAAGCAACCTGCCTTTTGATATTCCTGGTCTATCTAGCATTTCAGCAAGTCTTTTGGGTAATGACAGCTCGGATAAAGCAATCAATTTCATCACCGTGATGCAATCCCGCTCGTTCTCCGAAGAAGTAATAGATAAATTCAATTTGATCACTTACTTCAAGCTGCACAATCCCGACCCCTTGCGTAATATGGACGATGCACTCCGCAAGCTATCCAGCTCAGTAATGGACATAGGCTACGACAATAACAATGGACTGATCTCTGTGAAAGCCAGCACCAAACACAAAAAACTGTCTCTGGATATCGTGAACCACTATCTCAGCCGTTTGGATGATTACAATCGCCTGAATAAAGTTACTCAAGGCAAGCTAAATCGCGAGTTTTTGGAAAGCAGGGTGAATGAAACCAGGGCTAAGCTGGATTCTCTTATCGTTGTAAACCGTAAATTCCAGGAAAGCAACAAAGCGATTGATCTGGAATCACAAGCTAAAGCCATGATAGATGCCTACGGAGCGCTTATTGCCGAAAAGATGAAACTGGAAATCGAGCTGGAATTGGCAAAATCTACCTATGGCGCTGGAAGCCCCATCATTAAAGAGCTGGAGCTGAACCAAAGCGGCATAAACAAACAGATTAAAGCCATGGAAAACAGTGGGAAAACCCCCAAACCAGAATACCTGCTGGATATCTCCAAAATACCGCTGATGACATCTCAGTATGCCACGATCAAGATGAATCTGGAGATATATAAAACGGTGTTTGAATTCCTTTATCCGCAGTATGAAGCTGCCAGATTATCCGAATTGCGGGATATGCCTACCACCGAGATTCTGGATTCCCCCAGGCTTGCTGGAAGACGCGACAAGCCCAAAAGAGCGATGATTTGTGTGCTTTCCACCCTGCTGGCGTTCATATTTGCCGTGGGGCTGGCTTTGATAAAAGAAATCTTGAAAAACAGCCAAAACCGCATTAAAATGGTAAAAGAAACCCTGTAATAATGGATTTTGCCAGTTCAACCCAAGATTCCCGCCAGTTTTCCGCAAAACGAGCTGGGTCACAAACCTGCATGGTGCTTGTTGCTCTGGCGTGCTGCGCTGCAAGTATCGCTTTGGCAAGCCTGGCTCAGGGCTTGGGCGTTAGCTACTTGTTTATAGCGCTTGGTGCAGGGGTTGGCTGGCTCTGCTATTCGCTGGTTTTTGGCTTGGGCTTGCATTCATCTCTTCCCTTAATTATCTTGTTCTTTATCAAGCCTTTCGAACAAAGCTTTTACCTGTTGCTGGGGTTTTTTGCCCTACTGCTGGTTCTGGAGTTAATCAATCGTGGTGAGCAAAAACTATTAATTCCCTATCCCTTAGCCCTCATTTTATTATTGGGTTTTGGGTTGTTAAGCGCAAGTAAAATTACCGCTTCTCTGGGCTATGGCTACTTTGTTAGCACGATTATCGTGCCGTTTTTAACGCTAATCCTCTGCGCTAATGCCAAAATAGAAAAGAACAGCCTGCTGCTCTGGATGCAAGGTATTGCCGGAATAGGCGCTTTGGTAGGGTTTTTTGGTATTATTCTGGCTATTAAGTATCCCCTGGAACGGCTTGGTTCGCTGTGGGTAACGGCTATGACGGTGAATGGGTTCTATACAGTTGCCTTCTTTTTTGCCGTTAGTTTGGCTTTGCATTACAAGCAGCAACTCACCCGATTATTATGGATTGTAGCTGCCTGTTTCATCCTCTTCGGCATGCTGTACACCTACACGAGGATGGCAATTTTGGCAGTGGCTTTTGGCCTTTTCCTGTTCATGATCAAGCTGAAAGCAATGCGCTATATCGGTTTTGCCCTTGTTTTGCTACTTCCCCTGATGATTCCTTCTTCCATGTTAGCACGCATTCAGACTGGTTTTGGCTGGGATATTTCCCTCGTGATCAGGGCGTTGGCTTGGTATTTTGCATTAACGCAGATCTACAGCCATCCCTTTACAGGATTGGGTTTTTCCGTGTGGTCCACCTGGTACCCACAAGTGATACCTCTGCGGATTCTCTATGCTCAGCACACGCACAATCTGTACTTAAATCTGATGGTGGATATGGGAATCATCGGAACCCTGGCTTATTTTTACATAATCTGGCAGATTTTACGCACCTATTGGCAGGCTAAAATCAAGCAGGCGGCAGACATCCTTCCTTACGGATACTGGGTGGCTATGATGTCTCTACTTTTTGCCTGTCTCACGGATATCTTCATCCAGCAATATTCCGTTAGCATTCTATTCTGGATATCGCTGGGGCTAATGCTGGCCAATAGCAAAACTAAGGAAACAAATGGATAAATTTACCCAACTTATCGACATCGTTGCTGCCTTGCGAGGTGAAGAAAACGGCTGCCCCTGGGATATTAAGCAGACCAGAGAATCACTGGTACCAAACTTCATTGAAGAACTGTACGAAACCATTGAAGCCATAGAAGATAAAGACGATCATTCGCTGCAAGAAGAGCTGGGGGATTTGCTGCTACATATCGTGTTCCAGGCACAGATCTCAGCAGAAGAAGGGCTGTGGGACATGAACGAAGTGCTTGCCGGGATAAATAACAAGCTGGTGCGCAGGCATCCGCATGTGTTTGGCGAGCTTAAACTTGCCGATGCAGATGCAGTTAAAATGAATTGGGAACGCATCAAGAAAAAGGAAAAGACCGAGCGTAAATCTGTGCTCGATGGCATCCCCAGAGCGCTGCCAGCCTTAATCCAAGCGCAACGCACCCAGGAAAAAGCCGCCTCGGTTGGTTTTGACTGGCCGGACACCAAGCCCGTTCTGGACAAGCTTGAAGAAGAACGTGAAGAGCTGTATGAAGCCCTTGCTACGGGTAACGAAGAGCATATCCGTGAAGAACTTGGCGATATGATTTTTACCCTGGTGAATCTTGCCCGAAAGCTGCATATTGATTCCGAAGCAGCCCTGAAAGAATGCACCAGAAAATTTACCCGACGCTTTCACAGCATAGAAGCACATTACCAAAATAGCGGAGCAGATATCCATGAAGCAAGTCTTGAAGAACTCGATTCCCACTGGGAACAAGCAAAAAAACGCTAACGTTTTTAATCGCCTAAGATTATTCCTGATATTTGGCAGCCTGGCTATCTTCTTCTTCTTTGCCGTTTATGTGCAAATCCTTATCCGTCAGGCTAAGCTGGAGCAGGAATACATTCCCCGCATTTTTGCCAAATACATAGCCTATACAGATAACTATTTGCAGCTTGCCGATAAAAATGCGCAATTACTTACCGAAGTAAGCTCCAAATACTTGCAATTCACTGCGTCAAAGGATTTTAAGCAAAATCTTTGGGATTATATCAGCACGCAATTCATGCCCGAGAACCCCATTCCAGTTATCATCACCGATGCCTATTTTCAGCCCCAGATGTGGAAAAATGTAGGTGTTTCCAGTGATTCGCTATTCAGTGAACTTTGCCCATCCTCACAAAAAAAGCTGGAAACCCTGATGCTGCAGATGACTCAAACTTCGCTGATTGACGATGGCGAAACAACCGGTTATGCCTATTACAGTAAACCGGTTTCGTTCGAGCAATTTATCAAGAATGTGGATTACGCAATAATCGTTACCGATCGCTATAAGCAACCCTTATTTTGGCGCAATGTGAACATTCCGGAGACTTCCGATTACTATCAGATTAGCACTCTGGAGCAACAAAAACTGGCGCGCCAGATTCAGATTATGGACGAAATTCCTCTTTCCAACCAAGCTGACAGCCTTGGGTTCATCTATTTTTCCACTACTAAGTCGCTATCGTATATCCGCTACATCGTTATTCTGGAGCTGCTTCTGGCGTTGATGGTGATCTTTTTTGGCGGATATGGCTTGTTTTTACTCCGGCGCACGGAAAAAGATACCCTCTGGATCGGCCTTGCCAAAGAGACGGCACATCAATTTGGCACACCAATTACTTCCCTGATGGGTTGGCTGGCTTATCTGAAAGAAAGCCCTCCGGAAGGCAATCAGCGCGACATGGATCAGATTGTGGAGCACATGACTATCGACCTGGATCACCTTAAAAACGTAGCATCCCGTTTTGGTAAAGTGGGCAGTATGACCAAGCTGGAATCGCAGGATTTACACCAGATTCTTGCAGAGATTGTGGAGTATTTCAGCTTGAGGATGCCGCATTTGGGCAAGCGCATTGATATTCACCTGATCAGCAAAGTGGAGGGTATTAAGGTAAAGCTTGATGTGGAACTTTTCAAATGGACTCTGGAAAACCTGATTAAAAACTGTGTGGATGCCATGAGCAAAAAAGGCGGCAATATTATCATCACCGCCACCCAAAAACATCCCTATATTTATATCCAAATCCGCGACGAAGGAAACGGTATCCCGCGCCGCCAGTGGAAACGCATTTTTGATCCTGGCGTTACCTCCAAAACCCGCGGCTGGGGCTTGGGGCTTAGCCTTGCCAAGCGCATCATAGAAGAATACCACAACGGCTTCATCAGAGTGGTGCAAAGCACCCCCGGTGAAGGAACCACTATCGAGATTAAACTTCATGCCCAAGCTACCCCCAAGGAGCAATTATGACTTATGCGCTTTCTGCTGCACAAATGAAAAGGGTTGATCAGCGAGCCATTCACGAATTTGGGCTTCCAGCCCGAATTTTGATGGAAAACGCTGGAAAGGGCTGTGCTGAGTTCATTATTCAACATTTTCCTGAAGCCTGTAAAGGCAGGGTGATAATCCTGCATGGCACAGGGAACAACAGTGGGGATGGCTTTGTTATTGCTCGTTATTTGGCAATGGCTGGAATAAGGGTTACTTTGTTTAAGCTGCTAAATGGCAGCTTCAGCCCCGAAAGTGAGGCAAATTATCTGCTCTGCGACAAACTGGGAGTCATCAGCTATGAACTTAGCGAAGGCTGTGAAAAAGATTTGTTTATGAGGGAAGTAAGCGATGCTTCCATGATAGA
>JAVEUB010000198.1:0-5747 GCA_034005785.1 Cloacimonas sp. (SeqCode)
CGATGTGTGCCATATCTGCCATGAAACTGAAAGTGAATGTGGTAGCAATCGTGGCTGCATGCGAGAACATGATCTCCGGAGATGCCTACCGAACGGGTGATATCATCACCTCAATGGCCGGGAAATCTATCGAAGTGATCAATACCGATGCGGAAGGGCGGCTTACTTTGTGCGATGCTATTCATTTTGCCCTGGAAAAAGAGCATGCCGATCGCGTGGTGGATATTGCCACCTTAACCGGAGCTGCGGTGGGAGCTTTGGGTAATCAGTTTTCTGCGGTTTTAACCAATAATGACGCCTGGCTCGAGCAGCTTAAACACGCCTCTGCTTTTACGGGAGAGCTTATCTGGGAACTCCCCGCGCATGATGGCTATAAAGAACTGATCAAATCCGATATAGCCGATTTGAAAAATTCCGGCGGGCCTATGGCAGGTGCCATTACTGCCGGGCTTTTCCTGCGTGAGTTTGTTCAGGATAAACCCTGGCTGCATATCGACATTGCCGGCACAGCCCTAAAAGACCGTGAGAACGGCATTTACGCTTATGGCGCCACTGGGGTAGGAGTAAGGTTGCTTACTTCGCTACTAAAACAAATGGAATAGTTGCCTGCGCTCAGCCTGCTTACTGCCTGCTGCTAAAGCTATATTTCGGCACTCTCTTCGCTTACCTTGTTCTTACTAAAGTGAGGGCAAGGTAAGGTGAAGCTGAGCCGAGATAGACGGTTGGGAACAAGAGCTGCTTTGGCGCAAGGGAAAAGATAAAAGCTTATTACAAGAGGAGTTACCATGAAACAAAAAAGATTTCTGCTGCTGTTTTTGCCGCTGCTATTTGTGTTGTCCTGCCAGAAACAACAGGTGCACACAAAGCCGCTGCTTTTGGCTTCCATACATCCTTATGAGTTGCTATTGAGGCAGCTTGCAGGCTCGGAATTTGAGATACGCAGCATAATTCCGGAAGCTGCGTCGCCACACACTTGGTCGCCAGGCCCGGCAGATTTGAAAGCTCTTAGCACAGCCTCGCTGATTCTTTCCAATGGTCTTGGGCTGGAAACAAATCTGGAAAACAACTTTGCTGCCCATAAAGATACCAATGTTGTAGCCGCACAGTTGCTGTATAACGTGTTCGCTCTTGCCAAACCTGATTCTGCAGAACATATTCACGAGGGGGAAGAGCACGACGCAGAGCACCATCATCACGGTCAGGATCCCCATCTCTGGACATCGCCACAACTGATGATCCGCCTAATAGGAGCTTTGGAAAAAGACCTTGCCCAGCGCTTTCCCAATTCCTCTGCGGTGTTCAGCGCAAATGCTGCCGCCATGCGTAAAGAACTGGAAACGGCGGTAGAAACAATCAAAACCGAAAGAGCGGCTTACCAAACCCCCGGCCTGATTACCTATCACAATAGTTTTAAGTACTTTCTGGATGAATTTGGGATTGAATCGCTGGGTTGGGTGCAGGCTTCTCCCGGCAAAGAACCAAGCCCCAAAGATTTAAGTAACCTGGGGGTAACGATTCAGGAACACCAAGTGAAAGCGATATTTCTGGAACCTCAGATGGATAAAAAAGCAGGAGAAGTGCTGGCTAAAGAATTTGGTTTGAAACTGCTTATTTTGGATCCGTTGGGCAGCCAGTACAAAGCCAATACGATAACAGAGCTGATTTTGAACAACTGGAACAGAATGAAGGAAGCGTTTTAACGACGTATGATACAAATTAAGAACCTGCAATACCAACTTGGTGGTAAAAGCATCCTGGAAGATATCAGTCTGGAGATAGCGGATCGTGAATTTGTGGCAGTAATTGGTCCTAATGGCGCAGGGAAATCCACGCTTATCAAGCTGATTCTGGGTCTGCTGGAAAACCAAGAGGGGGAAATCCTGATTGATGGGCAAGAGCACCTTAACTGGCTGAAACAAAACAGTTTTGGCTATTTGCCCCAACATGAAGCTTTTGACCGCACTTTTCCTGCCACAACTTTAGATATCGTGCTGATGGGATTAGCGGGACAAATTCCCTTGGGGGCAAGGCTGAAACAAGGGCACAGAGACGAGGCTTTAAAGGCTTTGGAACAAACAGGAGTGGCGCATTTGGCTAAAAACCTGATTGGCAAGCTCTCTGGCGGAGAATATCAACGCGTGCTTTTAGCCCGGGCAATTGTGGGTGGCAGTCCTTATCTGATTCTGGATGAACCGGAAGCGAGCCTGGACAGACCTTCCGTACAAAGCTTCTTTGCGCTGCTGAAAACGCTTAATGAAGGCGGCCGCACGATTATTACTATCTCTCACGATCTGAATACTCTAAGCGAATATTGCAGTTTTCTGGTTTGCCTGAACCGCACTCTGCACTGCCACACCAGTACAGAGCTGGTGGATGCGGAAATAATTCACAAAACCTTTGGAGACAGCATGCGGATAATCGAAAAGGACTATTGACGAGTATGTTACAATATAGTTTCATGATCAACGCTTTAATCGGCTCGCTGCTGTCTGGTTTGTCGCTGGCAATTTTTGCCCCTTATGTAACCCTGCGGCGGATTTCGTATATGGGCGAAGCGCTTTCACACATTGCCTTTGCGGGTATTGCCATCGCCATCTTGCTGGGGCTAAATCTCACTTATAGCACGCTGGTGTTTGTGGTTTGCATAGCGCTTGCCATAGGATGGC
The DNA here is from genome assembly GCA_034005785.1 of Cloacimonas sp. (SeqCode). Lineage (GTDB taxonomy): Bacteria > Cloacimonadota > Cloacimonadia > Cloacimonadales > Cloacimonadaceae > Cloacimonas. Next base: position 2,667 of record JAVEUB010000198.1, read on the forward strand.
TGTCCCGCAAGCATAAACTTCAGGAAGCCAATACGATAAGCATCTTTCTGTCCGTTAGTATGGCGCTGGGGATAATCCTTATCTCTATCTCTAAAAACTACAGTTTTGATTTGGCAAGTTACTTATTTGGCAACGTCTTACTTATTACTGTAGGAGAGCTGAAAAGCCTGGCAGTGCTTAGCCTGCTGAATCTTGCTTTTGTAATCGTGTTCTACAAAGAGCTGTTTTACCTCACCTATAATGCCGAAATGGCACGTGTATTCAGGATTCGCATCGGTTTCGTCAATCAGCTTTTTCTGGTGCTTTTGGCGGCGAATATAGTAATTAACCTGAAGAGTGCAGGCATTATTTTGGTTACGGCGCAACTGATTTTACCGGCAGTAACAGCGTTTAACCTGGTGCACAGGCTGCATAAGGCGATTTTGGCATCAGTGCTAATTGCCCTGTTCTCTGCTTTGGTGGGTTTTTATCTCAGTTTCCGGCTAAATCTGCCCACAGGAGCAACAATCGTGCTGTTTGAGGCTATGTTGTTCTTCATAAGCCTATCTTTTGTAAAAAGGAGCTAATATTTATGCGTAACCTAAAATTCATTGGTATCAGTGTACTAATCAGCTTTCTCTTTGTTTGCCTTATCTGGCAGATTGCCGAACCTAAAATTGTAAGTGCCCTTGGAAAAGCCTGCTATGCTATCAGCCACCGCAGTTTTATAGAGCTAACTACATACGATAAAAGCGGTTTGCCCATGCGCTACTATCCCGGAGCGGGTACATTTTACGATCCCGAGCTAATTGCCAGAGAAGCTTCCCGCTATTATGATACACGCATTGAACCGCAGCGGTTGCAAGCCTTTATCGCCGAAAGCGATTGGCTGCTGGCTCATTGTGATAGCACTGGCGTAATTGCCCAGGCTTACGATTTCCCCCCCGCAAAACTAACCCAGCCTTGGCTTAGCGCACCTGCTAATACGGCTGCTATGCTGGCAATTGCCAAACGTGCAGGTTACGATAGGGACACCAGGAAATTAGTTCTGGCAAAGCGGATGCTGGCCAACATCCGCAAGGCTGAAGCAAGCTCCGCCTATTACAATAGTGACGGCTTGCTGTGGCTAAAAGCTTATCCTGCAGCCGAAAACGATTTGCAGGGAATGCTACGCGGCTTGTCAGATTTGGCAGAGTTTTACAAAATTGCAGGCGATTCCATAGCGGGAAACCTGTTTAACCAAGGCATAAAAAACCTGACAACTCGGCTGCCGCAGGTGGAAAAGAAGGGCTATCTGGAAGATGAATACAGTAGATTGGGGCAAAGAGCGGATCATCGGCAACTTACTCAATTGCTTAGTGATACCAGCTATGCTACGCCGGATTCGATCTTTAAGCCGAATGTTCTGCGCTACCAAGCCAAAGATAGAATATTTGTGGTTACTCAGATGCTGGTTAGGCCTCGATTTGGCCGAATATGCGGTTTTTTGGTAGCTTGGCTGCTGTCTTTTCTGCTTGTTTATGCGTTTTTGAGAGTGCCAAGGAAGAATTTGACCATATAATCTGGCTCGTAGGACATCTTTGCCTGCCTGAGTCCTTCCAAACCAAGGTCTTGCTCGCGATTAACGTATTTGTAACGTCCCTGGATACTGCGCATTGTTTCCCAATTGATCAGTTGAGCAGAGCCTTTTTTGTCCGGATCGAACTTCTCGAAATGCTCTGAAACCATGTTTTCGGTTTGCGGAGAATACACTGAAAATGCAGCTATGCGATGGTGCAGACAGATAATAATCCCTTCCGTGGGCAACGAATCCCACATCTCAAGTGTATGCTCGATCGCCTTGATCTCGGTCATTAAGTAAATACCATCCGCACTGCGTTCACGCCGCCATTTATGGGTAAAACTAAGCAGCACATCAGCTTTATCGCTGGTAATGGGCAATACTTTATATTCTGGGTAGGCGCGCACAAATTGCGACACCAAGTTTTTCTTCTTGGCAAGCCTTTTTCCCGAGAGCTTTACCAGTTTATCCACATCGTAAACGTAATCTGCCCAGGAGCGATCATCGGTAAGAGTGAAGAACTCGGATAGTTTGGGGTGTTGCGCTATGTATTCTTCTGGTATCAAAATCAGCTCTGCTTCAGGATATTCGGGACGGAACAAGCGTACCAGATCGGCCAGATCGGCTTCACTGAAATTGTGCCCCATAGGAAAACAGATGTATTGATACTTGGGATTGAATACCACCAGGTTATCTTGCCATAACAGCAGATGGTTTTTATATATTTTTCCCCAAGCCAGAATGTTGGTTATCGAATAGTCGCAATTTTCTCGCGGATAGCGCTTTAAGTACTCTGCTAAGAGGGGAATATGTGCTAAAGTGATCAGTTCCAGATTTTGCATATTATTAGTCACTAAGCAGGAAGGGCGTATAATTCTGCATCACTTTGAAGCCTAATCCACTATAAAATGATTCGTAGCCTGGCTCGCTGATCAGTCCTATCCATTGCAGCTTATGCTCTTTCAGATAGCCAAGCAAAGTGCGGATGATTCCTTTGCCTATGCCTTTGCCACGGTAGTCTTTACGTACGGTTACATCCTGTATGTAGGCGTCGCTAATTCCGTCACTGATAGCACGCCCCATACCGATTATCTCCTCACCGCGCTTGGCGATTACGAAACAAAATGAATTGGCGATTATCTTGTTTACCGCATCTAAATACTCTGGATTATTATCCGTTTGCCACCACCCTGCTTGCAAGTAAAGCTCCAAAATGATGGCGGGATCGGCCTGCTTTACCACTTGATAGTTAATCTCTTCCATTTGTTTTAGTTTATCCTATGCGCATATTTGCTCTATGCTTAGCATTATCTTTGCACTAAAAAGAGGCAAGGCAGATTTTGTCAAGCAGCCATTGTTCCAGGTAACCCCCGGTTTGAAAAAAAACACACTACTTTGGGGTATGCTGAGCTTTTATCGCAGCACTATTTTACCATGCAAAATAATGCCAGAATTGCCTTAACCGAACTTTACCATTTGGCTATTTTTTTACCCTTAAAACAGGCGTTTATGAGCATTTTGGGCGAAACCAGATCGGAAGA
>JAVEUB010000199.1:0-5738 GCA_034005785.1 Cloacimonas sp. (SeqCode)
TGTACGTGACCCGTACGCACGGTTCTGTGAGAGGGATGATGTTGGAGTAATTACCCAACATCACCCTACTCGATTTGGATACCTGAACCCATCTGAAATGGCGTCCCGAAGGGACTATAGGGTGCATTGGGTGATGATTATCTATCTGAAATAGCGACCCGATGGGACTCTCCAAGGTCTGACCATAAATAGTGAGATATCGACCTGTTTTTTCCAAAAATATTAGCCAAAACGGCCAAATATGGTTAATAAATTTGAACAGTCTCGGAAAATGGGGGAATGCCTGGTTTTAGAAAGTACTTGACGAAAAAACGAGAAAGAACTTAGCTTTAACATCGGTTCCACTTTTCTTCCAGGTCGGTTTAAGGGGTATATGCTAAAATTAATCCCTTTGGATGGTGTTTACTATTTGGACATCAGAGATTCAATGATCAATGATGAATACCTGAGCACAGTTATTCAACCCTTTGATAGCTTTATCTTTGACGATCTACCCAAATTTGTATAAAAACCCGTATATGGTCCGAAACTACTGGCAGATTTTTAGGTACATAAAACAGGCTATCCCCTACAAAGTTGTCCGCGGTTTAACTCATATTTTTGTTGCTGAAGACACACTGTTTTTCTATAGGACTAAGTGGCACAAAAATATAAGTCAAACACGCTCCAAGCGAAGCTCTCACTGCATTAGCTCTCACTGGCGAAGCCTCTCACTGCTTAAGCTCTCACTGCTTTAGCTCTCACCGCTTTAGCTCTCACTTTTTGAAGCTTGACACATTATCGACCTTTAGCATACTTGCACTATCAGATTTAACTACAATGGAAGAGGTAATAGGAAATGAATAAAATATTTCTTGCAACAGTGGCGATACTGGTAATGGTGCTGGCTTTGTCGGCTCAGGTTAACCCTGAATACAAGCCCGGGGACCAGAGCCTCATGCTTGTCCCTACAGCCTACACAATGCCTTCGGGATCGAATGCTATTACGAATTACGAAGTGGTTTTCATTCAATATGCTCATTCTTTTACCAACCACACTCACTTAAGCATAGCGTCCATGATGCCAATTACTTCCGATTTTGTGCAAACCATCACCTTGGGCGTGAAACAGCGCTATTTGGTTCAAGGAATTGTTCAATCTACCGTTTTCGGCTCATTCACTCCCGATAATCGGATGCTAATTGTGGGGAATGTGGTCAGCCTTGGTAAGCCCTCCACAAGCTTGCATTTGGGCTTAGCTTATGGATCGGAAGAAGGAAATGCCTTTGATGCACCAATATTCTACTTGGGAGCGCGTAAAGATTTTAGCCACAAGGTAGCGTTGTTAATTGAATACGGAAACTCCACAACCCCGATAAATGGCGCAGTAAAAGGCATAGCCAGTATGTGTTTCCGGTTCATTGGTGATACTATAAGCTGGGATCTTGGTGGAGTTCGTCCCGTAGGCATCGACATGGGTAACTTGAATTTCTTCCCTGTGTTAAAGGCTACCTTCGAGTTTTAAGCTGTTTCTGTCAATCCCCTGATTGACATAAACAGTGCAGTTACCTTCTTTATACCTCTATGCAAGAGCTGTGGCAATCAGGAGATTGCCACCCCCATATAACTGTTTAAAGGCCTATTCCACCGCATCGGGATACTTACTGCGGATTACTTGCACAGTATCGCGGATAGAGAAGAAAATCTCGATAAGCTCTGGATCAAACTGGCTGCCGGAAGAGCGTTCCAGTTCCTCAAACACGTTATCCTGCGTCCAGGGTTCTTTGTAGCAACGCCGGCTGGACAGCGCATCGTAAACATCGGCAATTGCCACAATTCTTGCCCACAAGGGTACTTCTGCCCCTGTTTTACCCATAGCTCTACCACTTGGCAGCATTTTATCCGGCAAAGGAGTTCCCTGTGCCAAATCTATGTATCCGGGATAACCGCGTCCGTCCCAGCGTTCATGATGACCGATAGCTATTTCCAGGGACATAAGATCTAGCTCGGATGCAGCATCGCGAAACAAGCATGCACCGATGTAGGAATGGGTTTTCATCGTGTCAAATTCTTCGTCGGTAAGTTTACCCGGTTTCTTTAGGATATTATCCGAGATACCTACCTTCCCCACATCATGCAGCATGGCTGACACCCGCAGCAGATCTTTATTATGCTGCATTTCTGTTTCGGGGATAGCGTATTTTTGTGCCCAGGCTTCATAAATTTCGGCTGCATAAGCCCCAACTCTGTTTACGTGTGCTCCGGTTTCTTTGGGATCGCGCAATTCCGCCATGCTGATCATACGCAGGATTATGTGGCGCGTCATATCAGCACGTTCCAAAGCGATAGCCGCAGTATTGGCAAAATAGCGGATAAAGGGCAGGTCTTCTGCGCTGAAGGCAATAACCTTACCGTTGGCATCAAGGGCGTTTATAAGCTGCAAAACTCCGATAACTTTGCCGCTGGTGGTCTGCATGGGAATACTTAGCATAGAGCCAGTTTTATAGCCCGTTTGCAGATCAAAAGCCTGATTGAAGGAGTATGGCAGCGATTTATCCAATTTGTAAACATCGGCAATATTAAGCGTTGTATTGTGAAATGCTACAAATCCGGCAATAGATTTCTCGTTGATGGGCATCCTGAACGTGCTGTAGAGCAGCTTTTTTCCCGGAGGCAGAGCTTTTTGTTGCGTATCGTTCTGCGTGTAACTGAACAGCATTTCCTTACCTTCGCATTTGTAGATACTGCCCGCATCGCAATTGCTTAGTTTGCGAGCCTCGGTAAGAATCCGCTCCATCAGCATATCGGTGTCTTTCATTTCGGTCATCATTTGGCCTAAAGCGATTACTCGTTCCAACATGGTTTTTTCTCTGTCCATGGCTACCTTCCCGTAGGTTATTGGTTTTACTCTCTTTTGTTAAGATGAGAAAAACCTGCTTATGCATATACTAATTTTTGTGTACTGGTGTCAAGCTTAAAATCAACCAGGCATTCTCCCATTTTATCCTTTATTTCCGTTTTATCATTGTCATTCCTTCGTAGGAGCTGGTGCGAAAACGTTTTGTCATACCCGCGGAGGAGCTTGTGTGAAAACGTTTTGTCATACCCGCGGAGGAGCTTGTGCGAAAACGTTTTGTCATTCCTGCGGAGGCGGGTATCCAGCCCATTTATAAGTTCTGTAAGAACGGAAGATAGATATTTATACTGCAATGCTTTATTTGTGTCATCCCAAACGGGATTCACCAGGGCTGGATTCCCGCCTCCGCGGGAATGACAGAAGGTTTTGGAGTTTTCGAACAGGCTCCTCCGCGGGAATGACAGAAGGTTTTGCAGTTTCTCACTTGCACGCATTGGCTTAGCATTGGCTTAGCATTGGCTATCTCATCCACAATGCATAGCCAATGCTAAGCCAATGCGTGCAAGAGAATGGCAAAGGGCCTGTACCCGGTGGGTTCATTGCCCAGTGGTGGTAAAATTATATTATTACTTGCCTACTGATAGAAAACGGTGAATCAAACCATGTCTGATCCCGTAGGTGGAAACGTTGATATATTCTGCCTTGCAAACCAGCAAGATAGCGTGATAAAGCATTGCCGCAGGTAATATTATGTCCGCACGTTCTGCTTCCATGCCGGGGATTTTTCGGCGCTCCGCCAGATTGGTGGTTTTATATAGGTTAATTTGTTCTTCAAGTTGCGCGCGGGAAAGCTTGTAGCCCTCCAATTCTGCTGGTTTGGTTGTTTTCCTTTTTGTAGCCACCTTGGCGCAAGCCAATATCCCTCCACCCGTGCCGAAAAGCTGACCTGATTGGGCAAAAGGTAGCTGCACACCTGCATTGATGGCAGCACTTAAGCTCTGAAAATCAGCCGCGTTGATGGGATCACTATGCAGGAAATATTTAGCCAGGCTAACCGCACCCAGGGGTAAGCTGATGCTTTGGGAAATTTTGCCATCCAGTCCGCTAACGATCTCTGTGCTGGCACCACCACTATCAAACAGGGTCATGTGCCCAACACGATCATTAGCAGCGCTAAACACCCCTTCCCAAGCCAAAGCTGCTTCTGCTTCGGCACTGATAATCTGTATGCGTAAGCCGGTAGCATTGTACATGGCTTCCACAAAGGCAGCAGCATTTGCCGCTTGGCGCAGAGCCTCTGTGCCCACAGCCAGCAGCTCTGTTACGCGCAAGCTGCTACAGGTTTGCAGGATGATGCAGGAGACGGCAATAGTGCTATTGCGAAAAGCCTCTTCGGAAATGTTTGCGTTCACATCCAGTGATGCCGCCAAGCGGTTGGTTACCCTGATGTCTCTCAAAAATTTAAGATCTTTGCTCGTTGACTGGGCAATGAGGCATTTGATGGAGTTCGAACCAAAATCAAAAGCCGCTATTCGCATATAATCTCCCGGTGATTTTAGCAGGAAAGGCGTCCTGCTCTACGTTCAATATCTCTGGTTTTACATGAAAAAGAATATTCGGCTACCTTGGGCGAGCGCAAAAAAGCCCCTACAGTTAAAGGTACAAATTTTCATTATCAGTGGCGAAAACGCAGTTTTCATTGTCTTTTCTCTGCTTTTCTCTGTGGTTAAAAATTAAAATCTCCATAGTTTCCAGTATCTTAGCTGCAAAACACTCTATCTTCAGCTTTACGACATTAACTTTAAACTCTTAACTTTTTAACTAAGACAATCTGTTTTGTTAAGTAGCCCCGAAACAAGATGGGGGATATCAATCCCCCACCCAAACAGGATTAGAGCTAAAAACTACAGCTCTGGGTATAGCGGGAATTTATTGGTAAGCTCGCGTACATCTGCTTTCATGGCTGCAAGATACGCTTCGTCATCGTGGTTATCACGCACGCGCTTGATTAACGCGGCAATGGTTTTCATTTCGGCTTGTCCCATGCCACGGGTGGTAACAGATGGCGTTCCCAAACGGATTCCAGACGCCACAAACGGACTTCTGGTATCGAAGGGTACTGTGTTTTTATTGGCAGTAATTCCAGCCTTATCCAGGGCTTCTTCCATTTTCTTGCCACTGGGGCTACCGGATTCTTCGGGGCCTAAATCCATCAGCATCAGGTGCGTATCCGTACCCCCGGAAACAAGCTTAAAACTATTATCCATCAGTGCCTTAGCCAATGCTTGTGCGTTTTTGATCACATTTTGTTGATACAGGATGAACTCTGGTTGCAGTGCTTCCAGGAAGGCAACTGCTTTTCCGGCAATAGCATGCATCAGGGGTCCGCCTTGAATTCCAGGGAATACTTTGGCGTCGATATCTTTGGCATACTCGTCTTTACACAAGATCAAGCCACCCCGCGGGCCACGCAGCGTCTTGTGTGTAGTAGTGGTTACCACATCCGCCCAAGGTACAGGACTTTCGTGCAAACCGGCTGCTACAAGCCCTGCAATATGAGCCATATCCACCATGAACTTGGCTCCAATTTTATTAGCAATAGCCCGGAAACGGGCAAAATCTATCTTGCGCGGATAAGCTGAGGCACCCGTAAGAATCATCTTTGGTTTATGTGCCAGAGCCAAGCGCTCAATCTCTTCGTAATCAAACTGTTCGGTATCTTTATTCACGTTGTAGTGGATCACGTTGTAAAGCTGACCACTGAACGAAAGTGGATGCCCATGCGTAAGATGTCCGCCATGCGAAAGCTCCAAAGCCAGAACAGTATCGCCAGGATTAACCAGGGCAAAATATGCTGCCATATTAGCCTGCGATCCGCTGTGGGCTTGAACATTGGCATGCT
>JAVEUB010000200.1:0-2268 GCA_034005785.1 Cloacimonas sp. (SeqCode)
TTCGCATGCCCTGGAACACAAAGCCATATTTCTCGTAAAGCTTTCTGGCTACGGTGTTAGATACGCGTACATCCAGGTAAAACCTTTTCACCCCTATGTTTATCATGTTTTCCAGAGTGGTTTTTAGCATGAAGTCGCCCCAACCCTGTCCTTGATAGCATGGCCTGATGGCAACGTTGATAATCACCATTTCCTCCCCAATACCATGATAGAAGATATAGCCGACAATCTCATCAGCAAACAGCAAAGTCCAAGCCCAGGGCAGCAGAAAATCGGTAAATGCTTCTTCTGGCCAAGGATGTGGAAATGATTCTTGCTCAATGGCCACAAAGGCTGCAAAATCGCCGGTTGTGGCAGCACGAAGCCTTAAGCCCATCCCCGTTTACATCTTCTCCGGGGCAGAAATTCCCATCAAGTCAAAACAAATGCTCATCACGCGCTTAACTGTATGTATCAGCATTAAGCGAGCCTGGGAAAGTTCCATATTTTTAACGCTAACAATCTGGTATTTTGCATAATATCGATGCAGCATACCGGAGAGATCTTCCAGGAAAGTAGCCAGCCGATGCGGCTCACGATGCAGCGAAATAAGCTCCAGCAGCTCTGGTAAATCATCCAGCTTCTGGATAATAGCCAGTTCTTCCGGTTTCGTTAGCTTGGCTATCATCTCTTTTTTAAAGTGCTTGGGATAAACCTTATCTTTACGAGCTTTCTTAATAATGCTGCAAATGCGGGCAAAGGCGTACTGGCAATAATAAACAGGGTTTTCGTTGTTCTGCTTCATCGCCAGTTCCAAATCAAAATTCAAGTGTGCATTAGCCTTGCGGGCAATGAAGAAATAGCGGGCGGAATCTTTCCCCACCACGCTAACAAGTTCATCCATAGTCACAATTTTGCCAGCACGCTTGCTCATTTTAACGCGTTCACCGCTTTCAAACAGATTCACCTGTTGCAGGAAGATTATTTCCAGCATTGTGTCATCATAATTAAGTGCTCTGAACGCAGCCCGGATGCGGGGAACATAGCCATGATGATCAGGCCCAAACACATCGATCAGCTTGGTAAAACCACGCTGGATTTTAGTTAAATGGTAAGCCAAATCCGGCACAAAGTAAGTAATTGAACCATCGGATTTCATCAGCACGCGGTCTTTATCGTCACCGTATTTTGTGGAGCAGAACCAAATGGCGTCTTCTTTCTCGTACGTGCATTCTGCTTCCGTGAGGTAGGATAAAACCTCTTCCACCACACCTTCCATGCGCAAAGTTTTTTCCGAAACCCAGCCTTCGAAGGTAACCCCGAATTTCTCTAAGCTCTGGCGCTGCATTTCCAAGAGTTCGCTTAAGGCGAATTCCTTTAGATGTTCCATCCTGTCTTTTTCGGTAAGCATGAATACTCGGGTGCCTTCCTGGGCATTCAGCTTTTGGGCAAGGTGCTTTACATACTCTCCATGATAGGCTTCATAGGGGAATTCGCCAATTTTTTCACCATGTAACTCGCGTAGGCGCAGCTCCAGAGATTCTGCCAAAATATCCACCTGGTTACCCGCATCGTTGATGTAAAACTCCCGCGAGGGTGCAAAACCGGTGTATTTCATGATCCGGTACAAAGTGTCACCAAAAGCTGCAGCACGTGCACTTACAATGTTGAGCGGCCCTGTGGGATTGGCACTCACGAATTCTAAGAGCACTTTTTCCTGATTGCCATATTCGCTTTTGCCAAACTCATCCAGCTTGAAGATCTCCCAGAATACCTTTTGGTACATGGCGGGAGCAAGGTAGAAATTGATGAAACCCGGCCCTGCTATTTCCATCTTTTTGTAAGATTTGTTTTTTTTCAGTTCTTTGATCAGCTTTTCTGCCAGAGCCTTGGGAGCTATCTTGTTTTCTTTTCCCAAAACCATGGCTGCATTGGTAGAAAAATCCCCATTGGCAATATTATTGGGAATCTCCACTATGAAATCCTTCACATGGCTAAGCTGCAGCGCATCCATCACTTCGGTGATGTGCTGATGCAAAATATCTTTGATCATGAACGTTCCTTTTCCGGTGGCAAGGCACTTTGTTTACTGGCAAGATAGAACTTAGGAGTCTCGGAATCTTTCTCCATATCCGTTTCGGGGATACGAGTTCTCACTTTTTCAAACAGATCGTCAATTTTATAATGTTCACGTGTTTCGGGCAGAAAGATATGCACAATCAGATCGCCAATATCGATCAAAATCCATTGGCCATTATCTATGCCTTCCTTGCTAGATCGGAAGAGCGT
>JAVEUB010000200.1:2278-5697 GCA_034005785.1 Cloacimonas sp. (SeqCode)
TGTGCTCTTCCGATCTCTTAGCACATGCAGATGGTTTTCTTTAGCCATATCCACAAGATGCCCGGCAATGGCTTTATTATGCACATCGGCGCTGCCTTCGCACACCACGATTACATCCGTATAATCGGTTTTATTCTGCACATCGTAAATACGGATGTTCTCTGCTTTCTTATCGTTCAGCCACTCGATAATGGCTTCAAGTTTGATATTATTTTCCAATATCTCCTCCACTTTATCTGCTGATGTATTGCTCATAATCCCGGCCGACGATGATCTCAAAATCGGCATTGAAATACTCATTGTAAGCGCTGGTCCAGCGCTCTATACCTGTCATTTTCTGTAATCGCTTCAGGTCTTGCATGTCGCCTTTGCGGATCACAATTATAGATTTATCGTAGATCGGCTTGGAGGTATCGCCCAAGCTTACTACTTCCACGTTTATATTCTTCAGAGCATTGGCAAATTCGGACGCAAGTTGCTCGTAGCCACACCCGTTTGTCACAACTATCTTGATGGCAGGCAGTTCATCTTCGCCATAAGTATGCGGTTTTTCAGTGCCGGGCTGTTTCAGCAAGAAGAACAGCACCGCACCCGCTACAGCAAGCACAAACAAGCCTATGGGCAGCCAGGTTTTCCATTTTGAGGGCAAAGTATTTTCACCATCGATGTTTGTCAAACTCAACCTGTTACTCCTTGCTTTCCATAAGCTTAGCAAATTCTGGCTGTAAGCGGGCAGAGGAGCTTTCAAAGGATTCCGGAATTACCCGCTCCCCACAGACCACACTCATGAAATTATTATCCCCTGTCCAGCGCGGAACTACATGCACATGAAGGTGTTCCGCAATTCCAGCACCTGCTGCACAGCCAAGATTCATCCCAATATTTATGCCTTCACAGTGATAAACCTGCCGCAAAATGCCTTCAGTTTGGCGCATCAAAACAGCCATTTCTTGCCAGGTTTCGGGTTCCAAATCCGCCAGACAGCTCGTATGGCTAAAGGGCACAATCATCAGATGCCCGTTGTTATAGGGATAGCGGTTCAGCATCACATAGCTGTGCTTAGCCCGGTATAAGATCAGGTTTTCCTTGTCGAAACCCAGATTTTGGTAGCGGCACAAGATGCAATCATCGGGTTTTTCGCCCAGAATGTAATCCATGCGCCACGGGGAATAGAGATATTCTTTTTTACTCATATCTAAAACCTGTCACCTGTCACCTGTCACCTGACACCTGTCACCTGTCACCTGTCACCTGCCACCTGACACCTGTCACCTGTCACCTATCACCTGTCACCTCAAACGGCGTTTCCTCGATCGCATGAACACCATACTCCAGAATCTCATGTTCATGGATGATAGCATTTACCAGGATGTTATGTCCCTGCAAAATGGTATCATTACACACGGTACTATGTTCCAGGTAGCAGTTAGGCCCAATTACGCAACCTTTTTCCAGAGTGCTATTGCCTTTTATTACCGTGCCCTGGTGTATCTCTACATCAGGCTCAATTAGTACATCGTCCCCTATAAACACAGTCTGCGGATTATGGATCACCACACCATTATTCAGCCAGTTCTGGCGCACTCTATCCACATAGATGTCTTCCAGTTCGGCAAGCTGTTCCTGCGAGTTTACTCCTGATACTTCCATTAAGTCCTGTAGTACCACCGAGCTTACCGTTTTCCCTGCTTTATGCAAGATTTCCAAGGTATCAGTTAAATAAAATTCCTGCTGCTGATTCTGGTTGGACGTTTGTTTCAAGGCGGCAAAAAGCTCACCTGCCTTAAAGCAATAAATCCCGGTATTCCATTCTTTTATCAGCCTTTGCTGTGGGGTGGCATCTTTGTATTCAATAATTCCGCACAAGTTTCCTTTTTCATCACGCAGCATCCGTCCATATTTACCCGGATCATCCAGGAAAGCGGTTAGCACTGTGCAGGCAGCTTTGCTGTCCACATGTTTTTGGTAAATGCTGTTTACAGTTGTTTGGCTTAGCAGCGGTACATCACCACACAGGATCAATATATCCTGCAAGGGGTCAGTAAACATGCTTTCGGTAATAGCCACAGCATGTCCTGTGCCAAGCTGCTCTTTCTGCTCGATAAATTCCAGGCGGTCGTTATCTTCCAAACATGAAATAACGGTCTCTTTCAGGTAACCAACCACCAGGCATATCCGCTGGCAATTCATACCCATAGCAGTATCCACCACCCGTTGCACCATTGGTTTATCGGCAATGGGAAATGTTACCTTGGCACGTTCTGATTTCATCCTTGTGCCCTTTCCGGCAGCCAGGATAATCGCTGCAAGAGCGCTCATGGTTTTCCTCCCTTGTTCGTTAAGGTATAATATAGTTCAGATATGCTTTTATGCATGGTTGGATGTATGAAGTCCGGGATCAGCTCTGCCAAAAGCTGTAGGGCAAAAGCGCGGTTATGCAAATCCGGATGGGGTAAAGTTAGCTCTGGCATACCCGGCATTCCGCCCTGCTTACGGGTATCAATAACTAAATTACCAGCCAGCAGAATGTCTATATCAATCAGACGTGGTCCCCACTTTTCCCTGCGGGTTCTGCCCATAGCCTTTTCTATTTCTAACAGTATGTGCAGCTGCAGCTGAGGAAAGAGGTTGCTTTCAATCTCTAAGACTTGATTATAGAAATCCGGCTGATCCTTTTTCCCATAGGCTGCGCATTTAATTACGCTGCTTTCCCTTAGTAACATCACTCCCGGAATTTCGGTAATTACATGTTTTGCCTCGCGTAACTGATCCTCAGGCTTTTCCAGGTTTGCCCCAAGACATAAATAATAAATCATCTGCGTTTCCTTTTTAGTTCTACTTCTACAGATTTAAGGCTACCCTGAATCGGTACAGAAGGTTTTTGAATGCGTATGTCCACTTTGGTTAGCAGGGGGAAACCTGCCATCAGCCTATCGGCTATAGTATTAGCACAGCTTTCCAGTAGCTGAAACTGATGTGTTTCCATGATTTCCTTTATCTGGGCATAAACTTTGGTATAATCTACCGTATCTTCCAACTGCCGGATCTGGGAATCAAGCTCTGGATCGGTAGTAAGCGTGATGCTAACCACAAAGCGCTGCCCCAGTTTACGCTCTTCGGCATGCACTCCATGATATCCATAGAACACCATTTCATTCAAGTGGATTTTCATAATTTCCTCGCAATGTGGATGTTCAGTTTTTTAGCGCATTTTTTATCTACAAGCCTCACGATCAGAAAGCCCAATCCCATGGCAGCAAAGCCATTGAAGATGGACATTATTTCGCTAAGCCACTGGTTCGTGATAACAAAGCCGGCAAACAGCATTAGCAAAGGAAGCCCAAAAACCAGCAGCGAGGCAAAAGCTCTGCCCCCGGGTGAGATTTCCAATAGCACCTTATCCCCTTCTTGCAAATCCA
>JAVEUB010000201.1:0-4569 GCA_034005785.1 Cloacimonas sp. (SeqCode)
CTTCAGGTGAAATGCCCCGGTCCCGCTTACAATGACGCTTGCGAAGATGCTATGGCTATACACAATAAGGAAAATCCCCTCGATTTGACTGTGGAAACAAAACTGACTGAGTCTGGATTTCAGGTATTGGTGAGATTCGATGAGTGATACGATAAAGCACAGGATTTTGGTGGTAGATGACAGCCTGGAAACCCTGGAGCTGTTTATCATGCAATTGGGGCAAAACTACTTTGTGGATACTGCTGTTAGCTTGAAAGAAGGACGCGAATCGCTGGAGACTAACCGCTATCATGTGGCAATTATAGATCTGGTTTTACCCGGTGAAAATGGACTGGATTTGATTCAGGAAGTGGCTCAGAACTATCCTTACACCGCGGTTATTGCCATAAGCGGTCAGGCTTCCATCGAAACAGCCGTTGCTGCAATGAAGCTGGGGGCTTCAGAGTATCTGGTAAAACCTTTCCGCAGCCTTGATATCATCAATATACAGGTGGAAAAACTACTGCAAACCCAATGGCTTATCGCTGAAAACCTGCGTTTGAACGCCATGCTGATGAAGGATATTGAAACAGACCTGATCATTGGTAATTCGCTGGCGGTGCAAACCTTACTGCAAAAGGTGAAAAAGATTGCCAAGCTGGATACCCTGGCTCTGATCACCGGTGAAACAGGCGTTGGTAAAAGCGTGTTTGCCGATCTTATCCATCGCAACAGCCTACGCAAGAATCAGAAGTTTGTATCCGTTAACTGCGGCAGCTTAACCGAAACCCTGTTGGAAAGCCTGCTTTTTGGCCATAAACGAGGCGCATTTACCGATGCCTTTCGTGATAAAATAGGCTATTTTCAGGAAGCTAATGGAGGAACGCTGTTTCTGGATGAAATAACCGAAACATCACTATCCTTCCAGGTGAAACTGCTTAAGGCACTGGAGACAGGTTTTTTCAGGCAAGTGGGAAGCGATCATGACATGCATACCGATGTGCGCATCATCGCAGCCACGAATAAGGATATGAAAGAATCTGTGGATAATGGCTTATTCCGCGAAGACTTGTATTATCGGCTAAATGTTATTAAACTGCATATCCCTCCCCTTAGGGAACGGAAAGACGATATCAAAGTGCTGGCAAGTTCGTTTACCAACGAGTTTTGTGCCAAGTATCAAAAGAGCGAGCTGAAGCTTTCTCCCGGCGTGCTGTCCATCCTGTTAAACTACACTTGGAAAGGCAATATCCGTGAACTTCGTAATGCCATTGAACACGCAGTAATCCTTGCAGAACATAAGGTTATCCAGCCTGAAGACCTGCCCGAAAACATTATCGGAACATCATACCCAAATACCCAAAGCACCTGGCAGGAAGATAGCACAGATTGGCATAATGCCAAGCAAGAATTCACCCGCCGCTACCTGCAACAACTACTCGTTTCAACCGAAGGAAATTTTTCGCTGGCAGCCAGAAACTCTGGCTTAACCAGGGAAAACCTCTATAAAAAATGTGAAAAACTCGGTATCGATTATAGTCAATACCGAAAGAAACGAAATCAAGAATAGTAAGTAAGGGTTAGTTATGAAAACGAAGTGGAAGATTTCACCCTACCTGTATATTTTGCCCGCTTTTGTATTGTTGTTCGCCTTTCGCCTGATTCCCATCATTATGTCCTTTGTGATCAGTTTTTACGACTGGTCTATCAAGGGCACAGGTAAGTTCATCGGTTTGCTGAACTACACCAATATGCTAAAAGATGAGGTATTCTGGCAATCGATGAGCAACACTTTTTGGCTGGTAATAATTGTTGTCCCTGCCAGTATTATATTTTCGCTGCTTTTTGCCGTGATGCTGAATCAGATAAAGGTGCTGAAAGGCTTATTCCGAACCATGTACTTTATGCCTTTTGTAACCTCTCTGGTGGCAGTATCCATTGTATGGAAAATCATGTTCAACGAACAAACCGGCTTGATGAATACTTTTTTGGGAGTTGTGGGTGTTGAGCCACAGAAATGGCTTTCGGAAGCCAGGGGAATATTCGAAATATTCTTTACCGGTATGGGCATCACTTTGCCACATTGGGCAGGCGGACCGTCTCAAGCGCTGTTTGCCATTATCATCATGACTGTGTGGAAAGGGCTGGGTTATAACACGATTATTTACCTGGCTGGATTGCAAAATATATCCAAGGTCTATTATGAAGCAGCCGAGATCGACGGAGCAAGTAAATCACGACAGTTCTGGCGTATAACGCTGCCTTTGGTCTCCCCCACTACTTTTTATGTACTGCTTATGACTACGATTGTAAGTTTCCAGGCGTTTGCTCAGATTTATTTGATGACCGATAAGGGCGGACCGCTGAATACTACAAAGCTGATCGTATATTACATTTATGAAAAAGGCTTCGACACACTGGAGATGGGCTATGCCAGCGCAGTTGCCTTGGCTCTGTTTGTGTTAATCTTGGGGCTAACCATCTTCCAGAAACGTCTGGAAAAACACGTGAACTATTAGGGGGTGCAACGTGAACGAAAAAGTGCGTATGTCCTTCATCTATACAGTATTATCTGTATTTGGCTTAGCGATGATTGTGCCCTTTATCTGGATGATTTCTACTTCCCTGATGACACAATCGGAGTTTAACAAACACGAATCCACTTTTATCCCCAGAGAGCGCTACCACGTCTGGGAAACTGATGCCGGAAAGCAGAAAGTATTACTGGTAACGCAAAAGGGGAATATGAGTATTGTGCACATCCTGGATAAAGACGGCAAGATAGTTAAGGAATATCAGGAAGCCCCTAATAGCCAGATTAAAGAGATAAAAAAGATTCCCAGCTTGCACTGGAACAACTATATCAAAGCCTTCAAGAAGGTGCCCTTTGCCACCTATTTTGCCAATACGCTGTATGTAAGCTTTTTGTCGTTGATCGGGGTACTGATAACGTCTATGTTAGCAGCATACGCTTTTGCGCGAATGGAGTTTACGGGGCGAGAATTCTTCTTTTACCTGTTCTTAAGCATGATGATGGTACCCGAGCCGATATACCTGATTTCGTCGTACGTACTGTTGGATAAAATCCATTGGCTGGATACCTACCAGGCGTTGATTGTGCCGTGGTGCGTAAATATATTCACCATCTTCCTCTTCAGGCAGCATTTCAAATCTTTGCCTCAGGAACTTTTTGACGCCGCAGCCATCGATGGTTGCAGTACTTTTGGGATGCTCTGGCGGATTATGCTGCCGCTTTCCAAACCCATTATCGCCACGGCTTCAGTATTTTCGTTAATAGGAAGCTGGAACAGCTTTATGTGGCCACTCGTGATGACTAACCGCCCTGAACTGCGGGTTTTGCAGGTGGGATTAAGCTACTTCAATCAGGAGGCATCCACACAAACAACCCTGCTGATGGCTGCATCCACCTTTAGTATAGTCCCTATCTTGATTCTCTTCTTCCTGGCGCAGAAACAGATTATTGCCAGCTATGCCAAAGCAGGATTGAAAGATTAGGTTTTAAGGGTTAGGTTTTAGGTGTTAGGTAAAATAAGGAGAAATACACAGTGAACGAAAATTACATCAAACATAAACGAGCCAATATTGATAAACTAAAGCCGGGGAAAATACATCCGGAGTATGAGAAACCTGTATCCACTGTGGTTAGGGATGATGCAGTACTAAAGCCGCAAGCTTTGGTGCCCAAAAACTATAATCGCATGGTAGCCTGGGGTATTTTCGCATTCACCTTAATCATCTATATGCTTACGCAAGCGCGCACGATGTCCTTCTGGGATAGCGGCGAATATGCAACATGCATCAGCATTCTGGGTGTGCCCCATCCTCCGGGAAATCCGTTTTATATCCTGTTTGGCAGAGCGGTGGTCTCTCTGTTTGGGGGCTTGTTTTCCCATAGTGTAATCGCTGCCTTTATCTCTGGTTTGGCAAGTGCCTTCGCTGTGATGTTCACTTACCTGCTTACTGTGCAGCTTACCAGCATGTTCAAGATCAAAGCCTGGGAAGCTATTTTTGCAGGGGTGATCGCAGCGCTTTATACTGCCTTCGCTTTTACCTTCTGGATGAATGCCATCGAAGCCGAGGTTTATTCGGGCTTGGTGTTTTTCGTTAACCTAATCATCTGGCTCACTCTGGTTTGGGTGCAGAAATCTGAGGACTTCACGCATCAGAATATCCTGCTGCTGATCTTGTATCTGTTCTTTCTGGGGTTCTGTGTGCATCAAACAGCTTTGCAAATTGCTCCGGCAGTGTTGTTTATCGTAATTTATCCGCTTTTGCAACAAGGCCTTAAAAAAGACAACTTCTGGCTAAAAGTGGTTGGCTATACTTTTGCTTTGCTTGTAGGGTATTTTATCTTCGGCGCTATCGGCAAAGGCATGTCCATTGATGATTTTGATAAATGGGGCTTTGCCATTGTTGCGTTGCTGATTATGTACTTTGAACTGAAAGATATCATCGACCGCAGGGTATGGCTGTTAGGATTTGCGTTGGTCGCCATTGGAGTATCTTCGCATTTTTACCTGATGGTTCGGGCTGCAGACCGTCCCTTCATCAATGAAGGACATCCCAGCA
>JAVEUB010000201.1:4579-5695 GCA_034005785.1 Cloacimonas sp. (SeqCode)
ATTACGTACTACGCAAACAATATGGCAATACCAGCTTTGTACAGCGACGTGGATCATTTTTATATGATCAAATGTACTATCACTTCTTCCGCTATTTTGGCATGCAGTGGTTCAATGAGCCATTACTCGGCAAGCTGAATGTGCTTAAGACCTTTAATATCCCCTCCATGTTCATAGCCTTCCTGGGTATAGCCGGAGCTATCTTCCATTTCCGTAGCAATAAACATAGTTTCCGCTATTTCTTCAGCATCTTCATTTTAACCACGATAGTGATGGTATTTGTGATGAATCTGTCCGGCAACGAAGTTCGTGATCGCGATTACTTCTTTGTGGTTGCTTACAATATGTGGGCTGTTTGGTTGGGCATAGGTAGCCTGGGCTTGTTAAGCCTGCTAAAGCGTAAAGATCTAAAAGTAGCTATCCTGCTGATACTATGCTATCTGCCCATAAGTAATATGGTTTCTCAATACAAGGTGCACGATAGATCCAATGAATACATAGCTCTGGATTATGGCTTAAACTTCCTTAATTCTGTGGAAGAGAATGCCATTATCTTCACCAATGGCGATAACGACACCTTCCCGCTGTGGTTTGCTCAAGCCGTGGCTGACCCTAATTCCAAAGAGAATAAGTATCCCGCCAAAGATGTTTACCCTACCCCTGAAAGCAAAGCTGCCATCCAGAAGGCCATGGACTACAAAAATGGCTGCCTGAAAGGGATTAGAAAGGATGTTTCCATAGCCAATCTCTCATTGTTAAACACACCCTGGTACATCAGGCAGATTAGAGATAAAGAAGGTATCCTGTTTAGCATTCCCGATTCCGAACTTGACAATCTTGGCATCCAACGCTTAGAGGGTGATCTTGTAGTGCCTGGCCCTCCTGCCAAACCGGAAATGGGCTTTACGTTAAAGATTCCTGCTACTGCGGAATGGCGCGAGAATGAGCCTTTCTACCGCATCTCCGATATTGCCGTTATGCAAATAGTTAAAGATAACTTTGGTAAGCGACCCATCTACTTTGCTGTAACCTGCGAAAGTTTCATTAATTTCGAGAAATACACGCGCAACGAAGGCATGGTTGCCCGTTTGGTAAGCAATCCTGCAGATGATCAGG
>JAVEUB010000202.1:0-5645 GCA_034005785.1 Cloacimonas sp. (SeqCode)
AATTATATTCAGATAGCGTAACCTACGATCCTGCTGCCCCTGGCGTAGCTGGAACCCTTTCCGGAACATTCCCCAAAACTACATTGCATATGACTCCGCTAAGTCCGGATCCTTTGTTTGTGGTAAATCCTGACAGCTACAACTATAATACTGTGCTGATGAACGCCACCACCGATAAGGTTTTTAACATCATGAATGCTGGTGGCGGAACGCTTAACGTTTCGGCCATAAGCATCAGTGGTAGCCCTTTCTTTACTCTGCAAGGCTTGCCTACCCTGCCAGCAAATCTGGGCACCGGTCAAACAGCTCCCTTTACCGTGCGTTATAATCCCACTGCTGCTGGAGTGCATACTGCCACGGTTTCTATTACCGATGGCCGCATGGTGCATACGGTGCAGATTACCGGTACCAGCGTGGATGCCACGATTTACACCCTGCCTTATGCTCAAAACTTCGATACTGTAATCGTACCTGCTATGCCTCTTGGATGGAGTAGCATTTACCAAGCAACCGGCACCACTTATGGCTATGTGAAAACCATTGCTTCCAGTCCCCAAAGCATGCCAAATTGTGTAGCCATGTATAATCCTACCGATATTAACACAACTGCTATTCTGGTTTCCCAGCCGCTTAGTGCAGCACTTGCCACGAACACGGTGCGGGTAAAATTCTATGGCAAAGGCACTAATTATGCCGTGAAAGTTGGCGTGATGACCAATCCTAACGACGCTACAACCTTCCAAGAACTCCAAACAGTTACCATGACTGCTGCCTGGGCACAGTATGCAGTACCGCTTACCCCTTATACGGGAGCAGGAAAATATATTGCCTTCAAGCATGGCAACGTAGCCGTTGGGCAGACGCTCTATTTGGATGATGTATCCTACGAAGTAATTTCCCCCAATGATCTGGCCGCGCTGTCACTAACAGGAGACTCCACACCCAGTGTTGGTGCTTCCGTAAATTATACTGTAACTGTATTTAACAACGGCACATCCAGCCAAAGTGCATACAGCGTTAAGCTATATAACAGCGCAAATGTAGAGCTTGCCACTGCTGCTGGAACCACTGTGGCTGCTGGCGCACAAGTTACCATTACCCTTGCCTGGACACCCACTGTTGAAGGTGCTACAAGCATTTATGGCAAAGTAATTCTGGCAGGGGATGTTAATCCTGCCAACGACCAAACTCCTATAATGAATGTAACTGTTCTGCCGGGAGGAGTATTTAGTGTAACTATTGGAGACGGCAGCCAATCAGCCCGGATGCCGATTGATATGTACTATAAGAATAGCGTGTATCAAACCCTTTACTATCCAGATGAAATCGGCATGTTCGGTAACATCTCGGTGCTAAAACTATATACAAATTTCACTTCCACTACGCTGGTGAACAAACCTACCAAAATCTGGATAGGTACCACTCAACAAGCTGATCTTTCTGCCGGATGGATTCCTGCCAGCGAAATGACCCTGGTATTTGATGGCACGATGAACTATCCTGTCGGCGAAAACACAATTACCTTCCCGCTTTCCAATGCCTTCACCTATTCAGGCGGAAATCTGGTAATTATGTGGAACCGTCCCATAGATACAGCATTCTTCAGTTCCACGGACTATTTCAAATGCCAAACCGTGGGAACAAACCGTGCCCGAAATATCTATAACGATACTACTATTTATGATCCCAATGCCATGACGGGGGGATCCTTAACGGGTCAATTCCCCCAAATCACGCTAACGATGTCTCCTATGGGAGTAGATCCCATTTTTAATATCACCCCCACCACTTATAACTTTGGCGATGTTACCCTTAGTGGCACAGCCAGCAAAACCTTTACCATTCGCAATGTAGGCGGTGGATCGCTGCAGATAAACAGCATCAACATTGCCGGCTCTTCCGCCTTCACTTTGGTGAACCTGCCAACTTTGCCTGTTTCTTTAGCTATTGGGCAGAATAGCACCTTCAATGTGAATTTTTCGCCTACCTCCCAAACTACCCAGACTGCAACGGTTACCATAGTGGATAACCTTGCTGGCCGTACACAGTTTGGGTTTGGTTCTGCGCAGGATAGAGAACGCACCAGCCACACAGTAACCCTCAACGGAGCAGGTGTAAATGATATCACTATAGGCGATGGCGCTACCAATGCGCGCATGCCGCTGGACATGTACTACAAAAACTCGCTGTATGAAACTATCATTACGGCTTCCGAAATGAGCAACTTTATTGGCATGATAAACGGAATTAAGCTATATAACCAGTTCACTACAAACCTGATCGATTCTCCTACTAAGATCTGGATAGGAACCACTACCCAAACTGATCTGGCTACCGACTGGATTCCCTCTACCCAGCTTACCCAAGTGTTCGATGGAACAGTTACTTATCCCAGTGGCCCAAACACCATCAGCATCAATTTCCCGCAGCCATACATGTATTTGAATGGCCAGAATTTGGTGATCATGTTCAACCGCCCGCTGGATACGGATTTCTACAGCTCTTCAGATTATTTCAAATGCCAAACTGTGGGAACCAACCGCGCCCGCGAAATGCATAGCGACACTGTAGAGTATGATCCCACCGCTCCAACTGATGGAACCGTAACCGGACAATTCCCCAAAATCACGTTTGTGGTTACCCCTGGTAACGTTGGCACCATCACAGGCACCATTCTGGGTGCAGGAAATACCCCTCTGGCAGGTGTGGCTGTAAACGTAGCCAATCGTGATTACAACGCCACAACAGACGTTAATGGTCAATTTACCATTCCCAATGTTCTTCCCAACAACTACAGCATAAGCCTAAGCAAATATGGCTATGTAACTCACAGCCAAAACATCGTGGTGGAAGAGGAAGAAACTGAAGTAATAAATGTAACGATGAACCCCATGGCAACCGTTAACGTAACCGGAACAATTCTGGCCAGCGATACCGGTAATGGCTTGTCCGGTGCTACGATCTCCTTAACCGGATATCAGAATTACACCGGCAATACCACAGCTACTGGAACCTTCTCAATTCCGAACGTATTCGCCAGCCAAAGCTACAGCTATGTAATTCTGGCTGCTGGCTATACTACCGCCAACGGTATAGTAAATGTGGGCACCACGAATAATAACATGGGGTCCATTACTCTCAGCGAAGTGGCTTATGCTCCATTTGGTGTGGTGGCAGCCTTGAACATTACCCAAACTGCTGCCAATATCACTTGGCAAGCTCCAGATCCCAGTGCTGTGGATATCACCGAAAGCTTCGAAGCTGACACCTTCCCACCAGCCACTTGGACTCAAGTAATCAACAATACTGGTACTGCAAGTGCAGGCGATGTTTACCCCACCTGGTGCAGCTTTGGCACTACTACCTATAACACTGCTCCTGCTGTCCCTACTGATGGCGTTAAACAAGCCGGATTGTGGTGGACTTACGAACATCAGGATGAATGGCTAATCACACCTGCCTTCAATTGCCCTCCTGCTGCACAATTGCGGTTCAGCACTTTCGCGTTCCGGGGCTCTGTGTATAACGACCATTACTATGTGAAAGTATCCATCAACGGCGGCACAGACTGGACGGTGCTTTGGGATGCCACTGCTCAATCGGGCGGTTTCACCGCTACCGCAATGCAGGTTAGCTTACCCTTGGAAATCTATGGTGGACAGCAGATTAAGATCGCTTTCCATGCCGAAGATCCGCCAACGGACGACGGGCTGTATTATGGCTGGTTTATCGATAACATCATCATTGGCAACCAAGCTACCACTATGCACTTCGCTGTTGATGAATTAATTACAAAATCTGCTGCTCAAACTATGCGCACAGACAACAGCTTCCAGGGATTGTCCCGTGCTGCCCTGCAAACCGGATACCGCAGTGAACCTGTGGCTTCCGAAGCTGCATTCAGCCGTGCCTCCAGAACTTCCACCCGCACCCTTACCGGTTACAAAGTTTGGCGTTTACGGGCAGGAGAGGAAGAAAATCCTAACGTTTGGACGCTGGTAACACCTGAAACTATCACTCCACTTGCAGTTGCCGATACCGAGTGGGGCACTTTGCCAAACGGAAATTACCGTTGGGCTGTGAAAGCAATTTATACTGCAGGTGTGGCTTCGGTTCCTTCGCTAAGTAATCCCATCGCTAAAACCTTGGAATGGGGTAATGTAGTGGGTGTGGTGCGTAAACCAAACACCCAACCTCTGGCAGGAGTAACCGTTTCCACAGGAAGCTTCTCTACCACTACTAACACCGTTGGGGCATATAGCCTGGCTTTGCCAGTGGGTTCATATACCATCTCCTACGCAGCCACAGGCTATGTAACCATGAACTTCGATAACATCAATATTGTTGCCAATCAGAACACTACCAATAACGTTAATATGGCTATTTCAGCGAACGAAGATGATTTCATCCCCGTTACTGTAACCGCCCTCAATGGCAACTTCCCCAATCCCTTCAATCCCGAAACCGTAATCACCTACTCCCTAAAAGAAGCCGGTGAAGTACGCTTGGAAATATTCAACCTGAAGGGACAACTTATCCGCAGTTTGGTGAATGGCACCCAAAACACCGGTAATTACCGCGTGCTGTTTGATGCCCGCGATGATAACGGACGCCTGCTTGCCTCGGGTATCTACCTCTACCGCTTAAGCACTGGTAAATACACCTCCACCCGCAAAATGATGCTGATGGAATAAGACCTAAACACATAAGATAATAGGGGTGGAGCTGATTATTGGCTCCACCCTTTATTTATGCGCGGGAAAACAGAGAGATATTGGAGTTTATTTTACAAAGAGTAAAAGAGTAAAAGAGGGAAAGAGGGAAAGAGGGGATGTAATGGGCTATACAATAATTAGTTATACCGATTTATTGTTCATGATAGTGGTAACTTCAGAGGATGATTTTTTAACCACAGAGAAAAGCAGAGAAAAGCAGAGAAACATCCATGAAAACTGCGTTTTCGCTGCTGATAATGAAGATTTACTCATATAATCGTAGGGGCTTTTTTGCGCTCGCCCAAGGTAGCCGAATACTCATTTTCATGTAAAAGCAGAGAGATATTGGAGTTTATTTTACAAAGAGTAAAAGAGGGAAAGAAGGGATGTAATGGGCTATACAATAATTAGTTATACCGATTTATTGTTCATGATAGTGGTAACTTCAGAGGATGATTTTTTAACCACAGAGAAAAGCAGAGAAAAGCAGAGAAAATGACTTTTAAAACTGCGTTTTCGCTACAGATAATGAACATTGATGCTATTGTTGACGGGCTGGAAATCTCCTGATTGCCAGAAGCAGCGGGAGCTATTGTTTATAGCTACCCTTGGGAGCTGAGGCAATAAGGAGATTGCCAGCCCAGTAGTGCATGCTACATCGAGGGCTTGATACGACGATGTAGCTGTATCGCCCTTATCTGGCATTCCCCCATTTTTTTCCCGTTATTCCTGCCTACGAGCTTGTGCGAAAACGTTTTGTCATTCTTGCCTACGAGACTGTGTGAAAACGTCTTTTTAGTCCCAGCGGGACGATATTTAAGATAGAAAATGGAAGCCCCAAGGAAGTGTATTGAGTCCTGTAGGGACGGCATAATTTCCTCGCTAACCATATGGGTTTCTTGATGATATGTCGTCCCGATGGGACTCAAT